>JBGPMT010000052.1:0-12955 GCA_041487135.1 Binataceae bacterium (SeqCode)
CGCATCCGCCTCGAGCCACACATTCGCATTCGGAACTGCGGTCGCGCCCGCGGTCACGATCGTGCCGGGACCAGTGCTCGTCCCCACCACGACCTGTCCCGAGATGACCGGGTTGAGCGAGATGTCACCGCCCTGTAGCGTCGGTTTCATCGAGTAAGTGGCGTTGCCGCCACCGTGCTTGGCGTTCTTCCCGTGGACCACGAGCGAGCGGCATGGGTTGACGTCGATATCGAGGTCAACGCTCTGGCCATTGGCGATCTTGAGTCCCCCGTGGCCGATCTGACCCGGAGGAATCTTGAGGCCCGTATTGCTGCCGCTCGGGATGGTGAGCGGGGAGAGCGTGCCACCCGCGTCGACGCAGTTATAGGTCGTGTCGCTGATCGAGGAGCAGGCGTTATCACCGGGCGCAATCACCGGGCCGGGTGTGCCGTTATCCACCGTGATCAGCCGAATCTGCTGGTACTTGCCGGGCAGCAAACCCGTGCCGCCGAGTCCGACGATCGGGCAATCCGCGCTGCTGATCGCTTCCGTGGTTTCGTCGCTGGCGAACAAGAGATCAAACTGTGCAGGCGTGGGACTACCGATAAGCGACGAGAACCCTCCGCCATGGCCGCTGCGATGCGCCGTGACGTCGGCGATCGTCACGTAGATGTGGTCGATGTTGTTGGCCTTGCAGGCCGCGCCGCCAGCGCTGCGATTGCTCAGATGGACCGCGACCTTGCCAGACGCCGCGAGTGCGATGCCGCCGCCGGCGATCTGACCGACCATCAGAGCGCATCCGCCCAGCGCGATCGCGAGAATGCCTCGACTCAAATGCAATTTCGTTGAAAAAGCTGCCATATGGCTCCTTATGTCATTCCCTCAAATGTGCAAATTCCATGCTCGGGCTCAAGTCAACAATATTAAGCGTATTCTAAGCACCCGTTTCCAACGAGACCAGCAGGATTTAGCAGCTTTCGCCTGGTCATAGAATCGCGATAACGGGCTATGATGACGAGGTGGCGGAAGAAATCGGCTCAGCCGAAACCTGAGCTGATGTTGCAATGCTGCACCTTCACCGCCGTCTTCCAACTGGTCGCTCACGTGGAAAATAGAATTCCGGGACAAAACGCTCTCCCCTAGTTGCGTGCGTGCGGCGTGAAGCCGGAAAAACGGAACCAGTCGCCCACCCCGATTCCATGGCGCCGGCAGAAGCCGCCGTTCACCTCGAGCACGTATTGCGCCGGCAGGCCCGGACCGACCGTCTGCTCGGAGTAGGGTTTGGCGTCGGCGACGATCCCGACCACCTTGCCGTCCTGGTCGGCGAAGATCATGTCGAGCGGGATCTTCGTGTTCTTCATCCAGAAGTAGACCACCCGGGGCGCGCCGAAGACGAAGATCATGCCGGCGTTTTCGTCCAGATGCGCGCGGAACATCAGCCCCCGCTCCCGGCCCGCTTCGTCCTCGGCGATCTCGACCCGCACGGCCGCGCGCTCGACCCCGCCGGGGGCGAAAATCGCGAGGCGGGGGGGCGGCGGCGCCGAGGCGCATCGCGCGCTCGCAGCAGCCAGTATCACGAGCAGACCCGCGGCCGCGGCGACCGCCCATCGCTGCCCGATCGAATCAGATTGCGGAGACGCTCGGCGGTGAGATCGCTTCCAGTTCACGTCCAGCCGTCTCCGGAAAAAATCCGTAGATGATAATCGGCGCCGCCATCCAGAAGACCGTCAGATAGCAGATCGCGCTCCAGTGCGAGCCGGTGACGCCGTAGAGCAGCGCTTCCAGCGTCAGGCCGAGCGCGCCGCCGGCGGTGTTGGCCGCCACCATCGCGCTGCCGGCGGAGGCCCGATGGGAGGTCGGGAAGAGTTCGGTCGCGTAGGCGTTCACGATCGTGGTCGAGGCGGTATCGAAGAACAGGCGCAGCACCCAGGCCGCGATCACGGAATTGTTGCGCGTCGTGAACGTCCAGAGCGTGAACAGCGGCCCGAGCAGCGTGAAGATCGACCCCATCGTGCGCCGTCCGAAGCGGTCGCTCAGGCGTCCCGCGAAGATATTGCCGATGATCCCGATCGCGCCGCCGAAAAACACCATCGACGAAACCTGGCCCGGGGACCAGCGATGCGCCTCCTGCAGGTACTTGGCGTAGAGATAGCTGCCCGGATTATTGCCCATCGAGATCAGGAAGCCGGCGCCCACCACCATCGCGAGCCGCCCCGGCGAGAGGCGTATCAGGTCGGCGAGCGGTTCGATCAGGCGGCTCCGCTGGGCGCTCTTCAGATGCTCGCGCTCGAAGCGAAAGCTTTCGGGCAACAGGCGGCGCAGCGGCGCGATGATCAAGAGCGGCACCAGCGCCAGCGCGTACAGTCCGCGCCATCCGTAGGGAATCGAGTGGATAAAGGCGAAGGCGATCGCCGCCAGCCCGTAGCCCGACGCAATCAGCGCGCCCAAAAGCCCAATCATCCAGCCGCGCACGCCGGCCCGCACCTCCTCGGCGACAATCACCAGCGCAACCACCCCTTCGGCGCCGGCAAAGGCGCGCGCCAGGCATTGCGCGGCGACGAAACTCTTCTCGCCCGGCGCGACGGCGCTCAGCCCGGTGAAGATCGTGTAGCCGAAAATCGTATAGAGCAGCAGGCGGCGGCGTCCCAGCACGTCCGCCAGCGGCGCGATCGCCAGCGACAGCAGGTAGCCCAGGCGCACCACCGAGAGCATCTCGCCGAGATGTGCCTCGGCGATTCCGAGCCCGCGCTGGATCTGCTTGAGCGCGAGGCTTAGGAGCGCGGTGTCATAATTGTCGAAGAAGCCGGCCGTCGCGGCGATCCCGAAGACCCGCCATTCGCGCCGGCTAAGCGGCGGAAAGAGCCCGAACATCGCGCCGCGCGCCGCCGATGCGGACGCGCCGTCATGCTCCGCGGCGCCGCTGTCAGGATCGGTTTTCACGGCCCGCGCTGTCAGCCGATGGCCAGCGGAAGTTCGGCCAGGCCGCGCAAAAAATACGAGCCCTTGTAGCGCAGCGGGGCGCCGGGCGCGGCGAGTCTCAGATGCGGGAAGCGTTCGAGGGCCGCGGCGATCGCGATCGAGCCCTCCAGCCGCGCCAGCGCGGCGCCGATGCAATAATGGATGCCGGCGCCGAAGGCCAGGTGTTCGTTGGGATGGCGCGTGATGTCGAAGCGGTCGGGATGCGGAAATTGCGCCGGGTCGCGATTGGCCGCGGCCAGAATTACGAAGGCGAAGCTGCCCTCGCGCACCGGCACGCCGGCGACCTCGGCCGCCGCGCTGGTGAAGCGCACGGCAGACTGCGCCGGACAATCGTAGCGCAGCATCTCCTCGATCGCGCCCGCCATCAGTTCCGGCCGCTCGCGCAACAGCCCGAGCTGGGCGGGATTCGCCGCCAGCGCCAGCATCCCGTTGCCGATCAGATTGGTGGTGGTCTCGTTGCCGGCCAGCAGCAGGATGACGATGAAGGCCATCAGCTCGGCCTCGCTCAGCTTGTCGCTCTCTTCGCGGGCGGCGATCAGCACGCTGATCAGATCGTCGCCAGGATGTTTGCGGCGCTTTTCGACTTCGGCCTGAAAGTATTCGACGATCGCGCCGAGCGCGTGGCGCACCGAGTCCGGAAACGGAGACGGCGGCAGCGTATTGTCGCCGTCGATCACGATATCCGACCAGGCCTTGAATTTTTCGTAATCGCCGGCCGGCACGCCCAGCATCTCGGCAATCACCATCACCGGCAGCGGATTGGCGAGATCCGCCATCACCTCGAATTGACCGCGCTGCTCGGCGCGGGCCAGCAGGCGGCCGGCGATGGCGCGAATCCGCGGTTCGAGGTCGCGGATGCGCCGCGCGGTGAAGGCGGGCGCGACCAGGCGCCGCAGCCGGCTGTGGACCGGAGGATCCGAGAATAGCACCGTTGGGGTCTCGCCGAAGACGTCGCGCCGGCGCTGAAACAGCGGCGTGCGCGGCTGGACGCTGGAGAAGTGCTGATGATCGCGCAGCACCGCCATCACGTCGGCATAGCGCGCCACCAGCACCATCGGCATCAGTCCATCGATCACGCGCGGCGGCCCGGCGAGCAGCGGCCGGTAGTGCGGATAGGGATTGGCGCGGAACGACTCGTCCCACGGATTGAAGTAGACTTCCTGCGCTCCCTCTCCCATCCGCGATCTCCGAGCGCCGCCGCCGACTGGCCGCGGGACTCTAGCGGCCCGCGAACTTCGGCTGGCGCCGCTCCAGGAAGGCGCGCACGCCCTCCTGATAATCCTCGCTCTCGTAGCAGCGCGTGATCATGTCCAGGATAGTCTGCAGATCGCGCTCGGCGGGGTCTCTAAGCGCCTCGCGAATCGTCACCTTGGCGGCCGCCAGTGTGAGCGGGGCATTATCGGCCAGCTTGAGCGCATACTCGCGCACGAACTTCTCCAGCTCGTCGGGCTCGAGCAGCCGGTTGACGAGCCCCATCTGGAAGGCCTCCTCAGCGTCGAACAGACGGGCGGAAAACAGGATGTCGCGGGCGTGGGCGGGGCCGACCACTTGCGTTAGCGCGAGCACGCCGTCGATCGGATAGGCGAGGCCCAGCCGGCCGGCCGGTACGCCGAAGCGCGTGCCTTTGGCGGCAAGGCGGATATCGCAGGCGAGCGCCACCTGGACGCCGCCGCCGATGCAGAGCCCCGAGATCATCGCGAGCACCGGCTTGCGGCAGTTGATCATCGTGGCAAGCGAATGGTCGAGCTGCGCGCGGTAGGCGCTGGCCTGCTTGGCGTCGGCGCGCTGGCTGGGAAACTCCGAGATGTCGGCGCCGGAGATGAAGGCCTTGGGCGTGGAGCCGCGCAGGATGATTACGCGCACGCGCTCGTCGGCGTCGAGTTCGGCGATGCCGGTGGCGATGCGGCGCCAGGTCTCTAGGTTGAGCGCGTTGCGTACCTGTGGCCGGTTGAACACCAGCCATCCGAGGGGAGGTTCGGTCTCAACCAGCAGGGGTAGATTCGCTTCTTGATCGCCCACGTTCAGCGCCTTCCGGCCCCATCCGGTTACCTAATCGAACCGGAAGACAGCCCACGCTTTGAGGCGTCCAGCATATCCGCCGACGGGGAAAAATAGCCAGCCTCGGCGCCAGTATCACGTCCGCCGCCGGGAAATCCCGGCGGCGGACGATTGTGCGTCTTTGCCGGCTACTTGCCGCCTGACACCACAGAGAGTTCGCTCTCGTTCCCGTAGCGATCGAGTGAGGTTATCGCGTAGCGCACACCCTTGCCGCCCGGTACGATGGCCGCCGCGCGATCCAATTCTTCAGTAGTCGCACTCGACGGCACCGTCATGACCAGGGTCGCTCCCCCGTGCGGACCTACCTTGTAGATCTTGTAGGCCGTGATGATTTCCAGCCCCACCGGCGTCCAGGCAATCGAGTTTCCATGCTGAATCGCGTCGGCCGGTGGCGACGGCTGACGGTGGCTGTCCTCTTCGACCGTCAGCTCGTGGGAAAGCTCCCGAACGACCTGCGGCGTGGGCGTAACGCCTGGTGGGTCGAAGGCTGGGGTTATGCCACGAAAGTCCAGGTTGTCCCAATCCTCAAAGCCGGGCAGCGTGCTTCCAAAGCCGTCTTTATTTGTGTCGGCCGGCACGCTCGCCTCGAACAGACCGCCGTCACAATCCCAGTCGATCTTGCCGTTCGCTTTGTTGACCACCCTCTGCGGTTGGCCAGGCAGCAGGCCGCAGTAAAAGATGGTGCCGTAAGCATTGATCGCGGCGCCGCCGTTGAGGCCGATGTTCTCGTTGAGGTGGAACTCATCGAGAGCCGGCAGCAGGAAGCGCGAGTAATCGAACGTCCCGTCCTTCTTATTCTTTCGCAGCCCACGGGTTTGGAACGAATAGTTCATGATGCTCAGGAAATTGGGCTTGTAGTTGCTATCGTCGCCGCCGCCGTGGTGCAAATTGATGTTGTGCCCAAGTTCGTGCATGAACGTGCCGGCCTGTTCCTGGACTGTGCCGACCTGATTCGTCCAATGGCCCAGCGACACCACAAAGTCGCGGCCCGGGATGCCGCGCGAGATCCCGCTCGTTCCCAGCGCGTCGATATCGTGAGCGAAGATCAAGTAGTGGAAGATGTGCTCCCTTTCCGAGGCGAAGTGCGCCATCTTGATGACGTCGAAAGCGCTGGCCCAATCGTTCGAAATCACCCCGCCCAGGACGGTTTGGTGAGCGAGGGCCTCGCCGCCGTTGAAGAGCCCGCCCTGCCCCGTATCGACGTGCAGGTTTACCCCCATCGTTCCGTCCGGGTTGAGAACCGGCGCCTTCTTGAAGGCCTTTATGATCTTTGAGATCCCCGCCGCCAGGGGTTTATGGGTGTGATCCCCGGCGACCATGTAATCGATTTCGACAAACAGGTCCTTGTGATCGAACTTGGCCCCCATGCCGGGCAAGTCCACGAACTTCATATTGTCCGGGTCGGTGTAGCCGTTTTTCTCCCACGCGTCCGGCAGGCCGTCCCCGTCGGTGTCCGCGGCCGATACCGCGACAATCGCGCCAACCCACACCAGGCAGTCGCAGGAGTGTCCTCGCTTGGAAATAATGGCCGAGGTGTCCCCCGGGCTGATGAGGCCGCTCACGTCATGGGTGTGCGTGTCCCACAGCTCGTTGGGCCCATCGGCTCCGTCCCAGTCCGAGAATGAGACGGGAGTACCGTTAAAGTCTGTCTCCTCCCCCGACGCCACGTTTCCGCTCCCACAATCCCCTGGGGTCTGGCCGTCGCCGCCGAAGAGGGTGACTGTAGCCTTGGTGGCCGGGTCAGCAGCCAGAAAGCCGTCAACGGTGACGTCATGATTTCCAAAAAATTCGTCAGTGCCCTCGACGAGAACCATGTCCGTGACCGGCGAAGTCTTGTTGAAGTAGAAGACGACCAGGGTGGCGCCCTCGGCCATCGGATCGGTTGGCGGCCAGTCTGGCCCCATGGTATCCCACGGGTCGCCGCCGTCTGTGTAGAATGAGGTGAACCCCGCCAGGTTGTACGTCCCGTTGCCCGCAACCAGCTTGGTCACGTCCGCGCGGAAGGCAAAGTTGCCGCCGCTGCCCCAGCACGGGTCGCCACCCTCGCCGATGTAATCGCCCACGATCAGTTTGCCCTTGAACCTGGCCACGGCGAGCGACGGGTCAAGGCCGTCGGCCAGAACGTCCCAGTACAGAAAGGCGCGCACTACCTTCGACTTCGCGGGAATCCCGCCGATCGTGATGCTTCCGAAGCCCGAGTCGCGCATGCCGACGCCGGCGGCTACGTACCCGCCGTGTATAACGTAATGGGCGCGGGGCGCGACCCCGGCGGCTGGCAGCCCATTGCTGGGCGGCGCGACCTGCGGATTGTGGGTGCCCGGAGTTTGGAAGCCCCAGTTTGCGTCAGCCTGATGCGCTGTAATGAAAACGACGGCTAACAGAAGACCTGCTATCCCAATCCACTGATCCCTTTTTTTCATCTCCCCCTCACATCAAACAAGGCGCTCAATTGCACTCTATAACACAATCGCGGCACGAGCCCATAGGCATGAACCTTACAGGACCTAATTTGAAGCTACATTGTCGTCCCGGATATTTCTTATCGATGACCTTTTGACACTCCTGGCTCGCATCGAACCTGGGGTTTTCAACCTCGCATAGTGTCACGGTCTCTCTGATTCCGCCGCCTGCGCTTGCGGTCGGGGTATCCTGCGCGCTCGCGTTTGACGACTGCGCAATCCGCGATACCCCGCCCGTATGAGAGCTATTCGGGGAAGGCGATACGCCCGCGGGCCTGCCCGGCTTCGCCGCAGGCCACAGCCTGACAATCGCAGTGACGGCCAGCGCCGCCACGAGCAGCATCGCAAGTCCGGCGAGGGTGCGACGCCGTTTGGCAGGCGCAGTTCGCGCTGGGGAGGCAGGCACTCTCGACGTGGTCATATCCAACCTTCCGGTGTCCGGGGATTTTGGAGCCGCTGCGCGGAAACGTCACAGGTGACGACCTTCAATGATAGGCGCGTTCCGGATCGACGATCATTGCCGGGTCGACCAGCCGTCCCCGGTCAACCACCACTTCACCGTCAAGCGCGATCGTGCAATCGCACATCGGCATATCGATGTGGCCACGGGTCTTGCGATTGGGGCTCGGCCCGGTCGAGAACAGGAAGCTGCCGGGGAAGCTGCGCATGGACGCCTGCAGATTCTCCATGCTGTTTTCGTAGCGCACGATGTCGTCCCAGCGCGCTTTCGGATTCAGTCCCCATCCGAGATGCGAAATGGCGTAGGGATCGAGGTCTTCCTCCGACCTGCGGCAACTATCCAGCCAGTACTTGAAAATTTTGGCGTCGGCGCCGCCGGTGACGCGGCGGATGAAGCCCTCGCGGATCTCGAGATCGATCGCGCTCTGGACCATCCGCGCGTAGGGCAGAATCCACGCGTCGCCCGGCATCACCACCACGCGGCCCGCCGCCGACCCTTCGGTGGGATGCATCGCCACCATCCCTTGCCCCCATTGATCCATCTGGCCGGGCGCATCCACCGCGCCATAGTGGACCGAGAGCGGCGCGTCGGGATCGCGGACCCAGGAGAAATCGGTTCCGGCGTCGCTTGTCACCCGCACGTTGCGCGTCCGCTTGAGGCGGTCGCGCGCGGCCAGTACCGCCTGCTTCAGCGCCGGGGTGCTCTGCAGGCGCACTAGCTGATCGGCGGTGTCCAACAGGTTGAGGATACGGCCGCCGGCCGCGCGCACGGAGGCCTCCCATCCCGAGAAGAATCCCGCAAAGAAAGTGATCACCAGGTCCACATGCTTGAACGCTTCGATCAGGGCCGGCGCGTCGAGCGGATTGGCGCCGATGTATTCTTCGTTCGGCCCCTCGCCGACGCGAATCTCGAAGGCCGGATTGCCGATCTCGGCTGCGGCGGCGAGTCCGGCCGCGACGATGCCGCGGTCCGAGTTCTGATCGGTGAGGAACACGATGGTCTCGCCGGGCTTCACCGCGCAGAGTTCGTATTGCTTGCGAAAAACCGACGGCAGCCGCTCCGGATTCACCCGGTTCTTGAACATGACGACGCTCTCCTTGCCGCAGCGCTGTTTCCGATGCATGCTCGCATCAAGGCCGGACGGAATGCAAAGCGCGGTTCAGGTCGCCCATCCCGGACAACTTGCCCGTCGGGCACGCCGGGACTAACTTGCACTGACAGATACCTTCTCGGTCGGGGAGCCAGCTCCGCCGGGAAGGAGCAAAGGAGCGCACACTATGCCGATCGTGAACAACACCGCGCAGCCGATGTACGACCTCCCCGGCCTCAAGCATCAGACCTTCGCCGGTCCCGAGCATGGGATGAAGACGCTCGAAGTCTGGGGCCAGACCATCGCCCCGGGCGCTGTCACGCCGGTCCATCGCCACAAATGCGAGGAGGCGATCGTGGTGCTCGAGGGCTCGGGCACCTGCACCATCGACGGCAAGGAGACGCGCTTCGGTCCCAATACGACTCTGCTCATCCCTTCCGATGCGGTCCATCAGATCGTCAACAGCGGCGACACCAATCTGGTGATCATCGCGGCGCTCGGGATGGCGCCGGTGCGCGTGCGTCACGGCGGCGGCGAGGAGATGGGCCTGCCCTGGCAGCAGGCGTGATCCCTGGCCCGCTGATCGTCAGGCCTTCGCGATAAGCTCGTTGGCGATCTGCTCGCATCCGCGCTTGAACGACTCGGGGTCGAGTCCCGGCGGTGTGACGATCAGGCGCGCGATACCGAGTTCCTGGCAGAGGCGGATCGAGTCAGGTTTTGCCCGGCCGAGGCAGGAGAGCTCGATCTCGCCGAAGTTGCGTCCGCGCTTTGCGCACTCCGCCCGCAGCATCCCGATCAATTCCCTGAGCTTCGCCGCCTCGCCGATCGCCGGGAAGAATCCGTCGCCATAGGCCGCCGCGCGCCGCACCGCCGCCGCCGTATGGCCGCCGATATGAATCGGCACGCCGCCCTTCTGCACCGGCTTGGGAAATGAAGCGACCGGCCCGAAGTTGAAAAATTTGCCGTGGAAGCTCGACGGATGATCGCGCCACAGCGCGCGCATCGCCTGGATTCCCTCGTCGGTGCGCAGCCCGCGCGTCGAGAAATCGATTCCGAGCGCGTCGAACTCCTCCTTGAGCCAGCCGCTGCCGACCCCCAGCATCAGGCGCCCGCCCGAGAGCACGTCGAGCGTCGCCGCCTCCTTGGCGAGATAGAGCGGATGGCGCTGCGGCAGGATCACGATTCCGGTCGCCAGCCGCAGCCGCTTCGTGATTGCGGCCGCGTAGGCCAGCGGCAACAGCGGATCGTTGATCGGCACCTCGTCCGGCCCCGGTATCTTGCCGCTCGGCGAGTACGGGTAGGGCGACTTGTAGTCCTTCGGAATCACCACGTGCTCGACCGTCCAGATCGATTCGAAGCCGCACTCCTCGGCAGTGCGCGCCATATGGGCGAACAGCTCGGGCTGGCTGAACGGGCCCGAGTTGATGAACATCAGTCCGAATTTCATGCTGTTCCTCGCTTGGATTGGATCGCGCCCCGCAATCTACCGCTTCACCGCGCGCGGTAAAAGGGCGCCTTCGAAGGCGCGCCTTGTGCCTCTCCATCGGCTGGACTAATTAGGAAGCCATGGAACTTGGCAAGCTCGGACTATGGTTCTTCCTCGACGCGATGCCCGCGGCGGAGACGCTTCAGTTCGCGCGCACCGGCGAGAAGCTCGGCTACAGCGCGCTCTGGATTCCGGAGGCGGTCGGCCGCCATCCCTTCGCCCACGCCGGCTATTTGCTGGCTCAGACCGAGCGGCTGATCCTCGCCACCGGCATCGCGAACATCTATGCGCGCGATCCGATCACGATGGCGGCCGGGGCGCGCACGCTCGCCGAGCAATCGGGTGGCCGCTTCATCCTGGGCATCGGCGTGAGCCACAAGCATCTGGTCACCGGCCTGCGCGGCCATGACTACAGCAAGCCCTACAGCTACATGGCCGACTACCTGGCGAAGATGAAGGCCTCGATGTACAAGGCGGTCCCGTCCAAGGAAGAGCCGCCGACGCTGCTCGCCGCGCTGCATCCCAGGATGCTGGCGCTCGCGGCCAGCGAGGCCAACGGCACGCATACCTATTTCACCACCCCCGAGCATACCGCGAAGTTCCGCGCCGCGATCGGCGCCAAGCCGTGGATCTGCGCCGCCCAGGCGATCATCCTGGAAAGCGACGCCGCCCGGGCCCGCGCCGCCGCACGCAATTACATGCAGATCTATCTGCGCGCGCCGAACTATATGCGCAGCGTCAAGAACGTCGGCTTCACCGACGCCGACCTCGCGGACAATGGCAGCGACCGGCTGGTCGACGCGATCGTGGCGTGGGGAACGGCGGACAAGATCAGGGAACGGATCGACGCCCATCTGAAAGCCGGCGCCAATCACGTCTGTATCCTGCCGCTGCGGGCCGACAACCAGCCGCTGCCCGACCAGAAAGCGGTCGAGGCGCTCGCACCGCGCTGATCGCCGACACCGACTTGCTGAACAAAGCGAGATTCGCCGCGATCGTTGTGGCGGCGATCGCCGCCGGATGCGGGCCGTCGCAGGAGGAGCGCACCGCGATGGTGCAGCGGGCGGCCGCCAAGGCCCAGGAATCGTCCGCCCGCGCGCAACAGGCCGCCGACCAGGCGATGGCCGCCGCGCAGGCGGCCTCCGCGGCGGCGGACCGCGCGGCCAAGGCGGTCCGCGAAGCAACCGAGGAGATCAACCGCGTCTCCGATCGTCTCGAAAAGATGAACCAGGAGAATTCCGACCCCGACCGCCGCTAACCGGACTCTCATTTTGGAGCGACGCGCGGCTAATCGGGCGATCGCATCGAATGGCGCCATAGGTGGCCACCCCAACCCTGTTCAAGCGCCCACCCTCATCTTTTCGAGTTCCTCCCGCAGAACAGAGCGCACCTCCGCCCCTACCTGCTGTGCAAGGCCCGGTCGCTGTATGTGCTCTCTGAGAGCTTCGTTGATCAGCGTCTGATAGTTGCCCCGATGCGCCTTCCGAACCTGGTCTCGGAAGTGATCCACGATATCGCGGTCCAGCCGTATGGTGATGCGCACCTTTTCCGGCGGCAACGGAATGACCGGTCCGCGTTTCCCTTTGCTGAGGTCGTACTCCCGCTTCATATCCGCTTATCCTCGTATTGAGCCTGCTCCCGCGAAGTTGCCTTCCGCGCGGAGATTATCCGAATCGCGGTCCCGCGCACCGCGTAGGAAACCGCCAATATCCGTCCCTGAGCGTCGATGCCGAAGGTCAGATAGCGTTCTTCGCTGGGATGCTCGTCCACCAGGGGTAGGGCTTAGGCCTGCTCTTTCTCGCGGAGGTCCAGATGTTGCGCGATCTCGTTCAGCGGCCGCCACGTCACGCGAATCACTTCGTTATATTGGACGCGCGGGAATTTATTCCAGTCATAGTGGATGCCGGAACGGACCGCGCGGACCTCCCGGATAAGATCGCTTAGCCATCGCAGGTTCGTTTCCACCACGGCGGCGGCGGAGTCGGTTTCGAGGTCGATCTTCGAAGCCAGGGTGCGGAAACGGGCAAACGGGAAGTCGCGCAGGTCATCGCCGTTAAGCATCGCCTCCGCCATCCGCGAGCTGTCGGCCGAGGGAAGCGCGTTCAGCACGCTCGATAACGCGGCGAGCTGGGTCCGCAATTCGCGGTAGATCGCAGCTTGAGCCTCGAGCTCCGCGGCCAGCTCAGGATTCAACGGCGCCGGTTGTATCGCCGGCCGCTTGCGGTATTTCCAGGTGATCGCGGCCAGCGCGCCGGTGATGATCAAGCCCGCGATCAGGCCCAGCAGGTGAACGGCGCCGGCGCTCAGGTTGAGCCAGTGCACGAATCGATCGTCCTCCGGATTTGCGCGTGATGCATCGGGCTCAATCCCACGGCATCAGTTGGCCCAGCCAGTGGGTCAGGCCGACGGTGTCCTGCTCCTTGTAGACATGGCGCGGCGGCGTC
>JBGPMT010000053.1:0-12934 GCA_041487135.1 Binataceae bacterium (SeqCode)
GCGATGAAGACCGGCGTGACGGTCAAATGGATCGAGGATCGCCGCGAGCATCTGCTGGCCTCGTCCAGCGGCACCGACCGGGTCGCCTATCGCGAGCTGGCGGCGCGCCGCGACGGGACGATCCTCGCCATGCGCTCGCGATGGTACGACAACGTCGGCGGCTACATCCGGAGTCCGGAGCCCGGCTGCTCGTTCCGCCCGATCGGCAACTGGTTCGGCGCTTATCGCTTCCAGCACCTCGAGGCCGATGCCAACGTGGTGATGACCAACAAGAGCCTGACCGGACCGAATCGCGGCTACGCCTGCGGCCATCTCTATTTCGAGATCGAACGGATGGTCGACTTGCTGGCGGAAAAAATCGGCATCGATCCGGCCGAGGTGCGCCGGCGCAACTTTATCCAGCCCGGCGACTTCCCGTATCGCACGCCGAGCGGCGGGCTCTACGACTCGGGCGACTACCCGGGCGCATTCGAGAAGGCGCTCGAGCTCGCGAAATATGCGGAGCTGCGGCGCGAGCAGGAGAAGGCGCGCGCCGAGGGCAGGCTGTTCGGTATCGGCCTCGCGGTGGCGGTCGATCCATCGGTCTCGAACATGGGCTACGTGACGGTCGCGCTCGACCCCGAAATCCGCGGACGTCCGGGCTACCTGCCCAAGTCGGGGGCGCTGGAGGCCGCGACGGTGAAGGTCGATCCGCTCGGCAAGGTGATAGGCGTGCTCGGATCCACGCCGCAAGGGCAGGGCCATCGCACGATCGTCGCGCAGATTATCGCCGACGAACTCGGCATCCCGCCCGACGAGATCACGATCGTCGATGAGATGGATACCTTTACCCGCCCTTGGGGAATTTCTTCGGGAACCTACTCGAGCCGCTTCGGCTCGGTCGGCACCAGCGCCGCCGCGCTCGCCGCGCGCAAGCTCCGGGACAAGCTGATCCATTTCGCGTCTTACCTGATGGAGGTGCCGCCCGAGAGCCTGGAGTGGGCCGACGGCGGTGCGCGCCATGCCAAGGACGGCCAGGTGCTCAGCCTCAAGGACCTCGCCGGCCGCGCGCATTGGAATATCGAATCGCTTCCGGCCGGGATGGAAGCCGGGCTGGAGGCGACGGCGGTCTTCGCTTTCCCGGAAGCCAAGGCGCCCGACCTGCAGGATCGGGTCAATTCATCGAACACCTATGGCTTTATCGCCGAGGTGATGGCGGTCGAGGTCGACCCGGAGACGGCCGCGATCAAGATCCTCAAGTACGTGACAGTCCACGACGCCGGCGTGATTATCAATCCCGCGATCGTCGAGGGACAGATTTACGGCGGCGCGCTGCACGGCCTGGGCGGCGCACTATACGAGGAGATGGCCTACGACGAGCAGGGTCAGGCGCTGACCGGCACCTTCATGGACTACCTGGTGCCGACGGCTCACGAAGCGGTCAAGATCGATATCGCGCACGTGGTCAGCCCCTCGCCGTTCACCACGCTCGGCGCCAAGGGACTCGGCGAGTCGAGTTCGATGACCGTGCCGGCGGTGATCGCCAACGCGGTGACCGACGCGCTCAAACCGCTCGGCATACAGATCCGTGAGCTGCCGATTACGCCCAGCCGGCTGTGGCATCTGATGGAAGCGGCGCGGAGCAAGCGATGAAACCACCTCCGTTCGAATATCACGATCCCAAAACCGCCGACGAGGCGCTCGCGCTGCTCGGCCGCTACGGCGGTGAGGCGCGGCTGCTCGCCGGGGGCCAGAGCCTGGTGGCGCTGCTCAATTTCCGCCTGAGCGCGCCGGCCGCGCTGATCGACCTCAACCGCATAGCCGAGCTCTCCTACATCCGGGAGGAAGGCGGCCAGCTCCGTTTCGGCGCGATGACCCGCCAGCGCCAGATCGAATTTTCACCGCTGGTCGCGAGCCGGCTGCCGCTGATGATCGAAGCGACCCGCATGGTCGGCCATCTGCCGACCCGCACGCGCGGCACGATCGGCGGCAGTATCGCGCATGCCGATCCCTCGGCCGAATATCCGGCGTTGGTGACCGCGCTCGACGGCGAGATGGTGCTGCGCGGCCCGTCGGGGAATCGGGTGGTCAAACCGGCGGACTTCTTCCAGGGCTTCCTGACCACTGCGATTGCGCCCGGCGAGATGCTGGTCGAGGTGCGGCTGCCGGTGACGCCGGCGCACAGCGGATGGGCGTTCGAGGAGTTCAGCCGGCGCCACGGCGACTTCGCGATCGTCGAGGTCGCGGCGCTGCTCACGGCCGACGGCGGCGGCCGCTGCACGATGGCGCGGGTGGCGGCCTCGGGCGTCGGCGGCACGCCGGTGAGGCTGCGCCCGGTCGAGGAGATACTCGAGCAGGAGGGGCTTGCGGAAAAAGCCATCGCGGCGGCTTCGGTGCGCGCGGCCGAACTGGTCGATCCGACCAGCGATCTGCACGCCTCGGCCGACTATCGACGCCATCTGACTCGCGTTCTGACCCGCCGCGCTCTCACCCGGGCGGCTCTGCAAGCCAAGGGGAACAACTAGATGGCCGAGCCAAGAAAAGTCCGCTTCAAAGTCAACGGCGCGGTTCGCGAGGGGCTCGCCGAGCCGCGCAAGCTGCTGGTCGATTTCATCCGCGACGATCTCGGGCTTACCGGCACGCATATCGGATGCGAGCACGGGATTTGCGGCGCCTGCACGATCCTGTTCAATGGCGAAGCCGCCCGTTCATGCCTGATGCTGGCGGTGCAGGCCGATGGCGCCGAGCTGACCACGGTCGAGGGACTCGCCGCAGCCGACGGCAAGCTCCATCCGCTCCAGGAGGCCTTCTGGGAGCATCATGCGCTGCAGTGCGGATTCTGCACGCCCGGGATGCTGATGACGGCGTACGATCTGTTGCAGGTTAATCCGACGCCAACCGAAGAGGAGATCCGGACCGGGCTTTCCGCGGTGCTGTGCCGATGCACCGGCTACCAGGGGATCGTGGAAGCGGTCAAGGCCGCGGCCGGGCGGATGCGCTCCTCGAGCTAGCCCTGCAAGATCGGGCGCCGTGCGCCCGGTGACGAGCGACAATAGAAGGGATCGTCGAATGGTCTCGCAAGTCCGATCGTCACGCTCGTTCCTGGAAATCCCCGAGCGCTTCAACATGGCGGCCTGGGCCGTCGATCGCCACGTCGCGGAGGGCCGCGGCGGCAAGATCGCCGCATGGGCGGGCGGCCGTCCTTACACCTTTGACGATATCCGCGAGCTCTCGAATCGCTTCGGGAATATGCTGCTCGATCTCGGCGTGCGGCGCGGTGATTGCGTGATGCTGCGGCTCGGCACCAACCTCAACAACATGGTCGCGTTCCTGGGAGTCCTGAAGATCGGCGCGGTTGCGCTGCCGACCAATCGGCTGTTTCAAGCGTACGAAATCGAAAAAATTCTCGCCAACAGCGAGGCCGTGGCGGTGGTCTCGACGCCCGAGCTGATCGGGCCCGTCGAGGCGCTGCGGGAGCGATTCCCATCGCTCAGGCACGTAATCCTGTTCGGCGGCGCGGGAGAAGAATGGGCGGAGCACCTGATGGAGCGCGCCTCGCCGGAACTGGCCGCCGCGGATACGCATCGCGACGAGCTCGCAGTGATCATCTATACCTCGGGCACCACCGGCGAGCCCAAGGGCGTCGAGTACGGCCATCGATGGGTGATCGGCACCGGCGACCCGATTACCCAGGTGATGGCCCGGCTGAGTGCCGGCGACGTCTGCTTCCAGCCGCAGGATTGGTCGTTCAACTATCCGCTCGGATGCGGCTTTCTCTATCCGTTTCACGTCGGCGCGACGATCGTGATTCCCGAGGGCCGCTTCAATGCCGAGGAGGCCTTTGCCACCATCGAGCGCTATCGCGTGACGGTCTTTGCCGCCGTGCCCACGATCTACCGCATGATGCTCGCGGTGCCCAACGCGGAGTCACGCTTCCGGCTCGATTCGCTGCGGATTGGACTGAGCGCGGGCGAGCCGCTGCCGGCGCCGACCTTCAACGAATGGCAGGAGCGCCTGGGCCTGACGATCCTCGACGGTATCGGCCAGAGCGAGTGCCATATCTTCGTCGCCAATCAACTCGGGAGCGAGATCCGGCCCGGCTCGATGGGCAAGCCGCTGCCGAGCTACGAGGTCGCGGTGCTCGATGACGACGGGCAGCCGCAGGCGCGCGGCGAGCCCGGCCATCTCGCGTTTCGCAACGATCATCCCGGCCTCACGCTCGGCTACCATCGCGACGCCGAGCGCTGGGCCGCCGTGAATCGCGACGGCTGGTACTACACCAAGGACATCGCCTATATCGACGACGACGGCTACTACTGGTACGTCTCGCGCTCCGACGATCTGATCAAGAGCCGCGCCTACCTGATTTCGCCCAAGGAGGTTGAGTCCGCCCTGCTCGACCATCCGGCGGTGCTCGAAGCCGGCATCATCGGCGTGCCCGATCCGGTGATGGGCCAGAAGGTCAAGGCCTATCTGACGCTCAGGCCGGGCGTGGAGCATTCGGACGGACTGAGCGAGGAACTGCGCGCGCATGCGCGCCGGCTGATCGCGCCCTACAAGGTGCCGCAGGAAATCGAGTTCGTCGCCGAGCTGCCCAAGACGCTCAACGGCAAGATTCTGAGGCGTGAACTTCGTGCCCGTGGCTGATTCCGACCGCGCCGCGTCGCGCGCGCCGGACCCCGCCCGTCCGGCCGGAAAGCTGGTCGGCGCCCGGATACGGCGCGTCGAAGATCGGCGGCTGCTCACCGGCCGCGGCTCCTACACCGACGACTATCGGCCCGGAAATCCGCTCTACGCAGCGTTCCTCCGATCGCAGGACGCGCACGCCCGAATCGTGAGTATCGACGTCTCGGCGGCGCGCGCGATGCCGGGAGTGATCGCGGTGGTGACCGGCGCGGAGATGGCGCGGGTTGCGAAACCGATGCGCGCGCGCTCGACGATGCCGGGCTACAGGCCGACGAGCCTGCCGGTGCTTGCGGTCGAGAAGGTCCGTCACGTCGGTGAGGCAATGGCGGTGGTCGTCGCCACCAGCCGCTATCTCGCGGAAGACGCGTTGGAGAAGATCGCGGTCGAGCTCGAGCCGCTCCCGCCGCTGTGCGACGTCGAAGCGGCGGCGAATCCCGAGGCGCCGTGGCTTCATGACGAGGCCGGCAGCAATGTTCTCGTCTCGCGCGAGTTCGCGCACGGCGAGATTACCCCGGGTCTCAACCGCACGGCGCCGGCCAACGCCGCGGTTACGATTAAGGAGCGCTTCCGGTTCCGCCGCCACGCCGCGATCTGCATCGAGCCCCGCAGCTACGTCGCCGAGTACAATTCCGGGACCGGCGAGCTGGTGTTGCACTCGGCCACCCAATGTCCGGGCGTGGTGCGCACGGCGCTCGCTGAGACCCTCGACATACAAGAGCATCTGGTGCGCGTCGTCGCCATCGACGTGGGCGGTGGCTTCGGCGCCAAGTCGTCGGTCTATCCCGAGGAGGTTGCGGTCTCGGCGCTGGCGCGGATGCTCGAGCGGCCGGTCAAGTGGACCAGCGATCGGCGCGAGGATCTGCTCACCACCTCGCAGGGCTGGGACGAAGTGATCGGCGCGGAACTGTCGCTCGCCGCCGACGGCACGATTCTCGAGCTCAAGGCCGACATCACGGCCGATATCGGGGCCTACTCGGTCTATCCCTGGACGCTGGCGATCGAGCCGGTCCAGACCGTGAGCTTCATGCCGGGTCCGTACCGGGTGTCAAATTACTGGGCGCGGGCGCTGGGCGTCGCGACCTGCAAGGCGCCGACCGGGCCTTATCGCGGCGTCGGACGGCCGGTCTCGACCTTCGTGATGGAAGGCCTGATCGATCGCGCGGCGCGCCAGCTCGGGATCGATCCGGCCGAGCTGCGGATGCGCAACTTCGTGCGGCCCGATCAATTTCCCTACAAGACCGCGACCGGAATCGTGTGGGACGATGCGCCGTTCGAAGAGTTGATGGTCAGGGCACGCGCAAGGCTCGGCTACGACGAGCTGCGCGCCGAGCAGCAGCGCGCCCGCGCCGCGGGGCGGTACCTCGGAATCGGCTTCGCCGCATATTGCGAGCTGACGGGTATCGGCTCGGCGACGCCGGCCGCGCCCGGGATGCCGATACCGGCCGGCACCGAGGCGGCGACGGTGCGCGTCGATCCGTCGGGAACCGTGACCGCGATGTTCGGCGTCGCCTCCCACGGTCAGGGGCTTGAAACAACGCTCGGGCAAGTGGTCGCCGACGAGCTCGAAGTCCCGCTCGCCGCGGTCAAAGTCGCATACGGCGATACCGCGTTTGCCCCCTACGGGACCGGCAGTTACGCGAGCCGGGGGGCCGTGATGGGTGGCGGAGCCGGGATACTCGCGGCGCGCGCGGTGCGCGAGAAGGCCGACCTGATCGCGGCCCATCTGCTGGAGAGCGATCCCCGCGCGGGCAAAGCCGCCGATAGTCAGCCGCGCGGCGTCCGCCAGATAAGCCTGCGCGCGATCGCGCAGGCGGCCTATGCGGGCAGCAAGCGGCTCCCCAAAGGGATGGAGCCCGGGCTCGAAGCGACGCGCTTTTACGACCCGTACTACGGCACCGCCACCGCGGCCGTCCATGCGCTGGCGCTCGAGATCGATCCGGAGACCTACGCGATCAGGATTCTGCGCTACGTCGCGGCCGAGGATTGCGGACGGATCATCAATCCGCTGGTGGTCGACGGCCAGGTCTTAGGCGGCGTCGTACAGGGCCTCGGCGCAGCACTGCTCGAGCAAGTGATTTACGACGACCATGGCCAGCTCGTCACCGGGAGCCTGATGGATTACCTGGTGCCGTCGGCCGCCGATGTGCCGACGATAATCACCGAGCATCTCGAACATCTCTCGCCGACCACGCTCGGCGGCTTCCGAGGCGTCGGCGAATCGGGCACGATAGGCGCGCCGGCGGCGGTCGCCAACGCGATTGCCGACGCGCTCGCGCCGCTGGGTATCGTGCCGAACGAAATCCCGATAACGCCCGACTGGCTGTTCCGCGCTATCAACGGGCGCCGCCCGGAATCAGGCTGATGACGGATCTGCGCATCGAAGAGGCCGACTGGATCCTGACGGTCGACAAGGACCGCAGGATCATCCGGGACGGCGCGATCGACATCGCGGGCGGCCGCATCGCCGCGGTCGGCAAAAGCGCCGAAATGCGCGCGCGAGGGCCGGCCCGCAGCACGATCTCGGCGCGCGGGATGGTGGTCACGCCGGGACTGATCGACAGCCATATCCACACCACGTTCCAGATGAGCCGCGGGCTGGCCGACGAGGTTGGCAGCCGCAAATTCCTGTTCGAGCGGATGTATCCGTACGAAGGCGCGCTGGACGAGGAAGATGCGCGCGTCAGCATCGAGCTTTGCGTGCTCGAACTGCTGCGCAACGGCGTTACCAGCTTTATCGACGCCGGCAACTACCAGCCGCAAATCACGGCCGAGGTGGTCGGACGCGCGGGGATGCGATGCGTGGTCGCGCGTTCGAGCTTCGACCTGGCGAAATCTGCGATGGGCGCGCTGCCCGAGGCGTTTATCGAAACCACCGATCAATCGCTTAAGCGGGCCGAGGCCGTGGTGCGTGAGCTCCACGGCGCCCACGAGGGGCGGGTGCATGCGTGGTTTCAGTTTCGCGGGCTCAACAACTCCACCGATCGCCTGATCGTCGAGTTGAAGCGGCTTGCGGATCGCCATGGCGTCGGCGTGCAGACCCATGCCTGTTTCGCGCGCTCTACGATGGAGTCCTCGCAGGCGCAGCACGGCACGACCGAGATCGAGCGGATGGCGAAGCTTGGCGTGCTCGGGCCCAACCTGCTGTTGATTCACGCCGGCTGGGCCACCGCGCACGAGCTCGAACTTGTCCGCGAGCACGACGTCAAGGTGGTCGCCGCGCCGAGCTCCAGCCTGCATAACGCCTACGGCAACATCCGGATGGGCCATCTGCCGGAACTGATCGAGCAGGGCAGCGCGGTCGGCCTCGGGTCGGATCACGCCTGCTCAGGCATCGTCGACCTGCCGCAGGAGATGTTCCTGGTTGCGTGCGCCTACAAGGAGATGCGCGAGAATCCGGAAGTGATGCCGCCGGAGCGGGTGGTCGAGATGGCGACGATCAACGGCGCGCGCTGCGCCTTGCGCGATCGTGAGATCGGCTCGATCGAGGTTGGCAAGCGCGCCGACCTCACGATCTTCGATGCGCGGCGGCCCGAATGGCAGCCGCTCTACAATCCGGTCGCGAACCTGGTCTACAGCGCGACCGGCAAGAGTGTCGATACCGTGATCGTCGACGGGCGGGTTCTGATGCGCGGCGGCCGGGTGCTGACGCTCGACGAAGAGGCGATTATCGACGCCGCGGTGCGCCGCGCGCCGTCGATTCTCCAGAAGACGGGGCTTAAGAATCTGATCGCGTCGCGATGGCCGGTTATCTAGCGGCGCCCGGCGGCCCATACAAGACAAAGGAGACTCTACGATGGAATATATCGAAAAGATTACCTGGGAGGGCCGGTCGCTTTCGCTCAAACGCAAGGTCAAACCGACCGAGGTGGTGAGCGCGGAGAGCAGCGATGTCGCGCTCGAACACCTGACCATCACGGACCCCGCCGTCAGACCCAGCAACCAGGATCTCCCGGAGGGCACCCCACTGCGCGTCTTTCAGGCCGACGGCGTCGGCGTCGATGTTTCCAAGCGCAGCTCCGTGGAGATGAACTACTGGCATCGCAATGCCGAGTACGACGAGCTCATCTTCTGCCATCAGGGCGGCATGATCTGGGAAACCGAACTCGGCACGATGGAGATCAAGGCGGGCGACATGCTGCTGATTCCGCGCGGCGTCGCCCATCGCGCGATCCCGCCCAAGGGCGGCGGCGAGAATATCCTGGTTGAGCTGAAGATCCGGCCCTCCGTGCGCAAGGTATGGCCGGCCGGTGCCAAAAAAGGGGCGTAGCGCCGATGCCGGTAATCGATTTTCATATTCACACCTACGATTATCCGGTCCAGGGGCCGGCGTCGTTCATCGAATTCATGAACCGCGAAGTTGGGGGCTCGTTCGAGGAGTTCGTGCGCACCCGCTGCACCACCCAGAGCTATTTGAAGGTGCTCGATGACGCGGGCATCGATTACGCCGTAATCCTGGCCGAGCTCGCGCCGGTAACCTCGGCGATCGCCACCAACGCGGGTGTCCACCGCCTGTGCCAGGGGACCAACCGCCTGATTCAGTTCGCCAGCATCAACCCCTTCCAGGTCGACCATCTGGATCGCGAACTCGAGCGGCTGGTGCGCGAGGAGAACTTCCGCGGCGTCAAGCTCTATCCGACCTATCAATATTTCTACCCGAACGACGCCCGCATCTATCCGCTCTACGCCAAGGCCCAGGAACTCGGGGTGCCGGTGCTGCTGCATACCGGGTCGTCGGTCTTCCCGGCCTCGCGCATCAAGTATGGCGATCCGCTCTATCTCGACGACGTTGCGGTCGACTTTCCCGAGCTCGATATCGTGCTGGCCCATAGCGGCCGGCCGTTCTGGTACGACCGCGCCTTCGCGCTCGCGCGCTTTCGCCCGCACATCTATATGGAGATTGCGGGACTGCCGCCGTCGCGCCTGATGCGCTACTTTCCCGATCTCGAACGCGTCGCCGACAAGGTAATCTTCGGTTCCGACTGGCCGAGCGTGCCGACGCTCAAGGAAAACGTCGCCGCCATCAAGGGCCTGCCGATTTCCGAGGAAGCCAGGACCAAAATTCTGGGCGGGAACGCGGCCAGGATTCTCAAACTGAGCTGAGCCGGAGCGGGAGAGAGATCGTGAAGGCAGCCTATTTTGCGGAGCATGGAGGCCCCGAGAAGCTAATCTTTGGCGACTACGTTGATCCCGCGGCCGGCGCGGGTGAGGTAGTGGTGCGCGTCAAGGCCTGCGCGCTCAATCACGTCGACCTGCTGCTGCTCGACGGACGCTTCCCGCCGCCGCAAGGACTGCCGCACGTCAATGGATGCGAGGTGGCCGGAACGGTCGAAGCGCTCGGTCCGGGGGTGAGCAACGTGAAGCCGGGCCAGCGCGTGATCGTGTTTCCCGGTTTCGCCTGCGGGCGTTGCGAATATTGCCTGCGCGGAGAACGCACCGTCTGCCTGAGCTACGGCTATCTCGGGGCCCATCGCGACGGTGGTTACGCGGAACTGGTGAAGGTGCCGGCCGAAAACCTGCTGCCGCTCGCCGGTGAGGTGAGCTTCGAGGCCGGCGCGGCGGTGCCGCTCGCGATGCTGACCTCGTGGCACGCGCTGATCGCGCAGGCCAACCTCAAGCCCGGTCAGACGGTGCTGGTGCAGGCGGCCGGAAGCGGCGTCGGTTCAGCGGCGATCCAGATTGCGCGCCTCGTCGGCGCCCGCGTGATTACCACAGTCGGCTCCGACGACAAGGTCGAATTCGCCCGCGCCATCGGCGCCGAGGCGGTCGTCAACTATCGCAGCCAGGATTTCGTCGACGAAGTCCGCAAGTGGACCAATCGGCGCGGCGTCGACGTGGTCGTCGAGCATATCGGCGCAGAGACCTTCGAGCGCAGCATCTATTGCCTGACCCGGCTCGGCGCGCTGGTCTCGATCGGCTCCCACGGGAGTCATTGGGGCCGGATGGATCTGCGCCACGTCTATTCGAAGAACCTGCGCATCCTCGGCACCAACCTCGGCTCGATCACGGAGCTGCGCACCCTGATGGAGTTCGTCGCCGCGGGCCGGCTGAAGCCGGTGGTCGATCGCATGTTTCCGCTGAGCGAGACGCGCGCCGCCGTCCAGTATCTCGCCGAGCGGCGCAATCGCGGCAAGGTCGTGCTTGCGCCCTGAGGCCGGGGGCGCTTTGATTGGAAACGGGCGCCGCTTGCGAATCATGATCACCAACGACCGCCAGGAACGGACGCGAATGCTGGCCGGCGCGGTCGGCCTGCGACTCGACGACGCGGAGCTGGCTGTGCTCGCCGACGCGCTGTGCGGCCTGATCGATATCATCGATCAGGCCTGCGCCGAGTTCGGTGCCGAGGCGCCCGAACCGCTGGCGCGCCCGGGTTTGACGCGATGGCCGTGAAGGCTCTTGATCCGCTCCGCGCCTCGATCGGCGAGCTGCGCGAAGCGCTTCGCGCCCGCCGGATTTCGATACGCGAGCTGGTCGATTCCCACCTCGAACGACTCGGCCAGGTCAATCCGAAGATCAACGCCTTTACGCTGCCGGACGCGGAAGGGGCGCGGACGGCCGCCGCGGCGCTCGATTCCGAGCTCGCGGCGGGCGAGCTACGCTCTGCGCTTCACGGGATTCCGATTACGGTCAAGGATCTGTTTGCGACCCGCGGGCAGCGCACCGCCGCCGGCTCGCTCATCCTGCGCGATCGAGTCACCGGCCATGATGCGGACGTAGTTGCGAATCTGCGGGCGGCCGGCGCGGTCATCCTCGGCAAGACCTCGATGGATGAGTTTGCCTTCAGCCCCACCGGCCTGAACGCCCATTACGGGCCGGTGCGCAACCCGTGGGATACGAGCCGGGTCACCGGCGGATCGAGCTCCGGCGCGGCCGCCGCGCTGGCGGCGGGCGTCGGAATCGGGGCGCTCGGCAGCGATACCGGCGGCTCGGTGCGGCTGCCGGCGGCGCTGTGCGGCGTGGTCGGATTCAAGCCGAGCTACGATCGGCTTTCGCGCCGCGGCGCTTTTCCGCTTTCATGGTCGCTGGACCATCTGGGTCTCTTCGGACGATCGGTCCCCGACGTGTGCGCGATTTTCGATTGCGCCGCGAGCGCCGAGAACCGGCTCGGTGAGCCGCGCCCGCCCGCGGCGCGCGAGCTTCGCTGCGGCGTGATCGAAGACTATTGCGTCGAGGTCGGCGGCGAAGTCGGCGCGCGCTGGCAGGAATTCATCCGGGCCATCTCGGCCGCCGGCGTCCGCGTGACCGCGGTGGCGCCGAAAAAACTCAAGCTCGTGATCGCCGCGTCGACCGCGATCATGTTCGCGGAAGCCGCCGCGGTCCATCGCCAATGGCTCGCGACGCGGCGCGAGGATTACGGCGAGCCGATTCGGATGCGGCTGTTGCAGGGCGCGCTGATCCCGGCCACGACCTATCTGCGCGCCCTGCAACTGCGCCGCACGATCGCAGAGGAGATCGGTGCGCTGTTCGAAACGCTCGACTGCCTGATCTGCCCCACCAACACGAGCGTCGCCGAGCCGATCGAGTCGGTCGACGCGAAGACCGGAGGGCGGATGATCCGCAACACGCGCCTGGCGCCCTTGCTTGGAATTCCCGCCATCAGCCTGCCGATTCCCGCGCGCGGATTGCCGGTCGGGGCGCAGTTGATGGGCCCGGCGGGCGGCGATGCACAGTTGCTTGCGGCCGCCGCCGTGGTGGAAAAAATCATCGGTCCGGCGCCCGCTGCTCCGCTCTGAAGCGCGGCGCCGGCGAAGGAGTTCGCATGCCAACCGATCTCGGCGGTTTTCTTGAGCAGCATCGCGACGCGATCAACTGGATTCGCAAGCCGGTCGATCTCGACGACGTCGGCGCGCTCACCGGCCAGAGCTCCAAGACCATCGTGTTCGAGAATCTCAAGGGCTATCCGGGATGGCGGCTGACGGACCTGCTTTTCCATAATCGCGAGGCGCAGGCCCGCGTGCTCGGATGCGAGCCGAACCAGGTGGTACAGACCCTCGCGGCGGTGGTAGAGCGCGGCCCGCGCAAGTTCCGGGTGGTCGAGGATGGGCCGGTCAAGGAGGTCAAGCTCCGAGGCGCCGAGGTCGACCTGACGAAGCTGCCGGTGGTGCGTCATACCGATCGCGATCCGGGGCCGTATATCACCTCGTTCAACGTGGTGCGCGATCCCGAGACCGGCATCTGCAATTCCAACAATCCGCGCGCGCTGGTGCTCGGCCGCAACCGCACGCTGGCCTCATTCGTCACGCGCCACGTGCAGGGTATCTTCGCCAAGTAC
>JBGPMT010000054.1:0-12876 GCA_041487135.1 Binataceae bacterium (SeqCode)
ATCGGCCGGATCCGTCCTGATGCGGCCGGACTTGACGCGTGGCGCTTCGTCGGCGACGGCGCGATCAGGATCGCAGCCCTTCCGCGCTACGACTGGCCGGCCGTTACCGCGCTCGGAGACCGCACCGAGATCGCGAAGCTGGCCGGCGCGCTCCGGCAACAGGAGTCGGAGGCTCCGGAAGCCGGCGCGGCGGTATTCGAGACCCTGCGAATCGAGCGCGGGATGGCGCGGGTCGGGATCGATACCAGCGACAAGACGCTGGCGCTCGAAGCCCGCCTCGAACGCGCGATCTCGCTCAGCAAGGGCTGCTACATCGGGCAGGAGACGCTGGAACGCGCCACCGCCCATGGCGCGCTCAAGAAGAAACTCCACGGGCTGCGGCTCGCCGCCGGTCCGCCCCCGTCGATCGGCGCCATCGTGATGCTGGCGGGGCGCGAGGTCGGAACCATCACCAGCGCCGCCGCGTCGCCGGCGATGGGCGCCCTGGGCCTGGGGATAATCCATCACAGCGCATGGACACCCGGCACGGCGGTCGTGATAAAGGATTCAGCAGGCGAACGGCCGGCCACGGTCAGCGATCTGCCTTTCAAGTAGAACTTTAATTTTGTTCGGGGCCGGCCGGGTGGGAGGATGGTTAATGTCGAACGCATTGGGCAAGCGCTATCTGTGCGAGAAATGCGGCACCGAGGTGCTGTGCAACAAGACCGGCGACGGCGCCATCGAATGCTGCGACGCGCCGATGAAGCTCAAGGAAGTCAAGCCGCTGCCCTCCTCCGACTGACCTTTCATTTTCACTTTCCGCTTCAAGTTCTGTCTGCCTTGGGGGCGTGAGCAACAGGACCGATATGGAAAAAGCTGATCTGGTTCTGCACGAGGGACAGATTCTCGGCCATCCCGAGAGCGACTCGGTCGCGGTCGGCGCGGGCGCGATCGTCGCCTGCGGTCCGTTCGGCGACTTGAAAGCGATGGTCGGGCCGCGGACTCATCTGATTCGCCTCGCCGGGCGCACTGTCGCGCCGGGCTTTATCGACTCGCATCTCCATTTTCTCGAAGCGGCCGCGGCGGTGACCGGAGTCTCGGTATGGCGCTGCCGCACGATTGCGGACCTGCTCGCCGATCTGCGGGTGGCGGCCAGCAAGACGCCGCCCGGCAACTGGCTGCGCGCCTTCGGATGCGACGAAGCGCTGATCCGCGAGCGGCGCGGCCCGACGCTCCAGGAGCTCGACCAGGCCGTGCCGCGAAACCCGCTGCGCCTGCGCCATCAGACGCTCCACGCCTCCTGGCTCAACTCGCGCGCGCTCAAACAGGTCAAGCTCGACAGTCCCGATTTCAAGGCGCCGCCCGGCGCGTTCATCGAACGCGATGCCGAGGGCCGGCCGGCCGGGCTGGTGGCAGGAATGGAAGAATGGATCGGCGCGGGGCTGCCGCTGGTGACTGCCGCCGAGCTGGAGTCGCGCGCCCGCACGCTCAGCCGCGAGCTGGCCTCGGCGGGAGTGACGGCCTTCACCGACGCGACGGTCAAGAACGGCCCCGACGAGGTACAGCTGTTTGCGCGGCTCGCCCAAAGCAGGGCCATCGGCCAGCGCATCGGCCTGATGGTCGGGGCGCGCCATCTGGAGACCGCGGAGCAGGCGGCGGCGGACGCCAGTCAGGCGGGCGTGCGGCTGGCGGGAATCAAGTTCATGCCCGGAGGAGCGCACGGCCCGGGAGCGATCGCGCGGCGCGTCGCAACCGCGCTCGCGCGGGGCTTCGATTGCGCGTTCCATGTCACGGAGGTCGAGGAGCTGGACTGGGCGCTCTCGACGATCGAGGCGGCGCGCAGCAGCTTCGGCGATGCGGGCGGGGCCGTATGCCGAATCGAGCACGGCGGCCTGATACCGCCCGACTACATCGAGCGCCTCGCGGCCGTGGGCGCCTGGGTCGTGACCAATCCCGGCTTCGTCTATTACCGCGGCGCGAAATATGCGGGCGAACCGGGACTGGCGGCGTCGCTCTACCGGGCGCGGAGTCTGGCCGCGGCGGGAATCAATCTGGCCGGCGCGACCGACGCGCCGGTGACGCCGGCGCGGCCGCTGGCGGCCGTGGCCGCGGCTATCGCGCGCTCCTCGATCGAGGGCTATGAGTTGGCCCCTGACGAGGCGCTCGCCGCGCCCGACGCGCTGGCGCTCTTCACCGTCGCCGGCGCGCGTCTGGCGCGCCTCAGGGCGGGCGCGATCGCGGTGGGTCAGCTCGCCGACCTGATCGTGCTGCCGAAGATGCCGCTCGAACTCGGCCCGGCGGAACTGCTGAATCTGCCGGTCGATATCACGATCATCGGCGGGCGCGTGGTCTACGAACGCGGCCGGCCGGCGTTCGCCAGCAGCGCCAGCGCGGAGCTTCATTCGGTCTGAAGTGGCGTCGTCATTTTCCACGGTCCGCTTTGAGCGGCGCGGCGCGATCGCGTGGGTGGTCCTCAACCGGCCCGCCCAGCTCAATGCGTACAACCTCGCGATGCGCGACGACCTCGATCAGATCCTCGACGCGCTGCACGACGATCCCGAGGTGCGGGCGATGGTCCTGGCCGGCGCCGGCCGCGCCTTCTCGACCGGCGGCGATCTGAGCGAATTCGGCTCCGCGCCGTCGCCCATCGTGGCGCGCTGGGTCCGCTTCCGGCGCGACGTATGGGGCAAGCTTATCGCGCTGCCGATCCCGACCATCGCGGCGGTGCATGGTTTCACGGCCGGAGGCGGACTCGAGATGGCGCTGCTCTGCGATATCGCGATCGCCGCCGACGACACCCGCCTCTGCCTGCCCGAAACCGGGCTCGGAATGATTCCCGGCGTCGCGGGTACGCAGACGCTCGCGCGCCGCGCGGGGCTCGGGCGGGGACTCGAGCTGTGCCTCACCGGACGCTGGATTGACGCCCGCGAGGCGATGCTTATAGGACTGGTCAACGAGGTGGTGCCGGCGGCCATGCTGGAGCGCGCGGCCGCGCGCCTGGCGCGAAGCCTCGCCGCGCTGCCGCGCGAAATGACCGCGCTGGTCAAGACCGCCGTCCGCGAGGGGCTCGACCTCGGTCTCGGCGACGGTCTGGCACTCGAGCGCCACCTCGCGATGCGCGCGGCGCGGACCGCGAAGAAAGAGATTATCCGTACTTGAACACCGTCAACTTCATCACCATTCCCGCCTCGATCGCGCCCGACCATGAGATCCTGGTGTACGGCGAGAAGCGCCTGACCTACGCCGGCCTGAACGAACTTGCCGCGCGTCTGGCGGCGGCCTTGCGCGGGCTCGGTCTCAGGCGGGGCGAAGTGATCGCGGCGCTCGACACCAATTCCGATCTCTATGTCGCGAGCTACTATGCCGCCGCGCGCGCCGGGCTGACCTTTCTGCCGCTCAACTATCGGGCCCGCGAACCCGAGCTCGAATACATGCTGAACACCGCCGGGGCGCGCGTGCTGCTGGCCGGCGATCGCTACCTCGAGCTGGTCGCGCGGCTGCGCCCGCGGCTTCATCTCGACGCGCTGGTCGCGCTCGGACGCGGCACAGACGAGGCGCCGAGCCTGGCCGCGCTTATCGAAGCGGCCGCGCCCGACCAGACCGAGGCCGAGGTCGACGACGAGGAGACTTCGGTGCTGATGTACACCAGCGGCACCACCTCTAACCCCAAGGGCGTGATGTTGAGTTATCGCGACTTCACCGCCTACGTGACCGCCAACGTCGAGCTGGCCGACGGCAGCGATCGCGGTGTCGCGCTGGTGTGCGTGCCGTTCTACCACATCGCCGGGATGACCGCCCTGATGACCAACCCCTGGACCGGCCGCCAGATGGTCGTGATGCCACAGTTCGAGGCCGGCCAGTGGCTCAGGCTCGCCGAGCGCGAGCGCGTCACGCATGCCTTCGTCGTGCCGACCATGATGAAGCAGCTGCTCGACCATCCGGATTTCCCGCGCACCGATTTGTCGCGACTGCGCAATCTCGCTTACGGCGGCGCGCCGATGCCGCTTGCCGTGATTCGCCGCGCGATCGACGCCTTCCCGCGCGAGGTCGGGTTCGTCAACGCCTACGGCCAGACCGAGACCACCTCCTCGCTGACGATACTCGGCCCCGACGACCATCGCCTCGACGGTACGCCCGCCGAGCGCGAACTCAAGCTCAAGCGGCTCAACTCGATCGGCCGTCCGCTGCCCGACGTCGAGGTCCGGGTGCGCGACGATGCCGGCAACTGGCTCGACCGGGGCGCGGTCGGCGAAATCGTGATTCGCACCGCGCGTATTATGAAGGGCTATGCCGGGCGCGCCGACGACGCGGCCCTGGCCGAGGGCTGGCGCGCGACCGGCGACCTCGGCTGGATCGACGACGGCGGCTATATCTTTTTCGCCGGCCGCAAGGACGACATGATTATCCGCGGCGGCGAGAATATCGCGCCCGCCGAGGTCGAGGCGGTGCTGATGAGCCATCCCGCAGTCGACGAGGCGGCGGTGGTCGGCGTGCCCTCGCTCGAATGGGGCCAGACCGTGAAGGCGTTTGTCGTGATCCGCCCTGAGGCCGCCGCCACGCCCGAGGATCTGATCGCCTTTTGCCGCGGCCGCCTGGCCAGCTTCAAACGTCCCGAGCGCGTCGAGTTCGTCGCCGAGCTGCCCAAAAATCCGCTCGGTAAAATCCTGCGCCAGCGCTTGCGCGAGCAGGCGCCGTAAGCTTGGCCGCCCGGCGAAAACCCCGCCCGCTCGGTGCGCGCGGCCCGGAACTGATGCTCGAAACGCGCGGCCGATGCCTGAGCGTCACGCTCAATCGCCCGCGCGCCGGAAACCGGATCAACGCCGCGATGGCGCGCGAGCTTATCGCGCTCGCCGAGCGCGTCGAGGACGACGACCGGCTCCTGATGCTCGCGATTACCGGCGCCGGGGCGGTCTTCTGCACCGGCATCGAGGCCGGCGTCGACCCGCGGCTGGTCGAGTCCCTCGCCGCGCTCGCCAAGCCCACGCTCGCGATTATCAACGGCGACGCCTTCGACGAGGGCCTCGAGCTCGCCCTCGCGCTCGACGTGCGGATCGCCGCGGTACGGGCGCGCTTCGCGATGACCCAGCCGCGGCGCGGCCTGCTGCCCCATTTCGGCGGCACCCAGCGCCTGCCGCGAATCGTCGGCGCCCCGCGCGCGCTCCGGATGCTGCTCACCGGCGCGCCGATCGACGGCCGCGAAGCGCTCGGCGCCGGGCTCGTCACCGAGCTCGCCGCCTCGCGCGCGGCCCTCAGGCGCATCGCCGAGGCCCGCGTCAAATCGATCCTTAGCCGCGGGCCGCTCGCCGCCCGGATGGCGAAGGAGGCGGTGCTCAAGGGCTACGATATGACGCTCGCGCAAGGTATAAGGCTGGAGGAGGATCTTTACGCGCTGCTCCAGACCACTGCGGATCGAAGCGAGGGCGTGCGGGCGTTTCTCGAAAAGCGCAAGCCGCTCTTCAAAGGCGCCTGAAAGACCGAATCCCACGGGAGACCTGGACCAGGATGGCGAACCAGCTCGGCAAGATGTACGAGTGCGCGAAATGCGGCTCGCGGGTAATCGTTACCAAGGCGGGTGGCGGCGCGCTCAAGTGCTGCGGCGCCCCGATGCAGCAGAAGTAGGCAGGGCTGAGCCCTGCACCCATCGACTGCGGAGCAAAATAGTTGACTGAAGGCGTCACTCTAGGCGCTGATGTTCGCCGGGATAATCTCGGTGATACTCGGCGGCCTGATTATCGATCGGATCCTCGGCGTCCCGCGGTTTTCGAATCCCGCGCGCCGTCCGAACCGGCCCGGCTGATCCACGTCGCTAGAAACGGTTCTTTGCTTTGGAAAAAAGACCGGGATTCTTCGCTCCGCAAACTGCGCGCAGAATGACACGAGAGCCCGGGGTGTCATCCTGAGCGCAGCGAAGGATCCCGATGCCTTCCTTCGATCGCTCCGAGACCAGCACAGCGCAGGAGGCCCCGCGGCGCGGAAAGTCACACCGCGTTGAAGCCCTCGCGGCTGAAGAGCACGCGCTCGGCGCCGAGACGCGAGCGCAATGCGGCCATCAGCTCCGCCTCCGCGCCCGGCCGAAACCATCCTTCGTATCCCAGCCGCTCGTAGAGCGCACCGATATTGAGCGCGCGCGAGCGGCGCCCGTTAGCGCCGTCGCCATCGAAGTAGGTATCGACGATTACGCGCCTGGCGACCTCGTCGAGCATCGCCGCGAAGCGCTCCGGATGGTTCGGCATCATCGGCGCGATCGCGACCTGCACGAAAACTCCCGCCGCCCGGATTCGCCGCGCACATCGAATCCGCCGATCGACCGAGGGCGAAGTCGGCGCCAGCGCGCGCCGCACCGAATCGTCGTCGGTCTCGATGGTGAGCGAGACGATGACCCTGTCGCCCAGCGCGCGCAGCAGGTCGAGGTCGCGCTCGACCATCGGGCTGCGGGTCTGCACCAGGAGGCGCCGCGGCGGGTGTCTGATGAACGCCTCGAGGGCGGCGCGCGTAAGCTTAAGCCGGCGCTCGAGTCCCTGGTACGGGTCGGTCGCGCTCGACATGAAGATGGTGGTCGCGCCGAGCCGCGCGGCGCCGAGCGTCTTGAGCTCGCGCTCCAGCATCGCGGCAAGATTTCGCTTGGCTACGACCCAGCCGCCCCATGGACCGCTCTCGGCCCGCGCCACCGGCAGCGCGCGCACGTAGCAGAACGGGCAGCCGCCGTTATCGCCGAACGCGCATCCGACGTACGGATTGAGCGTGAAGCCGAAGCCCTTCAGGAATCCGCCGGTGGGAGTCAGCGCCCGGGTCGCATCCTTCAGGAGGTACCGGCGCGGGTGGGGAGCCGAGCGCCGCGCCGCGGCGGCGGACGGCAGGCGCGATTCGTGGTTCACCGGAAACTCCATGCGAAATGTATTTTCCTACCTCTCGACCTTGCGCGCCATTGACATCGCGGCGCCACCGCACCAAGAATATCCGCATGCGGCGATGGGCAATCGGCATAGGTTTGGCCCTGGTCCTCGGTTTCACACCGGCCGTGCATGCTCAGTACCACGAGGATCAGCAGGACCCGGGCGAATACAACGAGGACGACTCACAGCCACTCAAGATCGCGAGTTACTTCGTCGCGCCGATCGGCTTCGCGCTGGAGTGGACTGTGGCGCGCCCGCTGAACTACCTGGCGAACAAGACGCCACTCGCGCCGGCGCTGAATCCCGAGAAAGATCAGTTCTACGGGCCGCCGAGGATGGCCGAGCTGCCGCCGCCCGACAAGTTCGCACCCGAACCCTACGAGGCCAATCCGTCGGAGGCGCACATCCCGGTGGTCGGGCAACCTCCGCCGAAAGGCCCGGCGATTCGTCCGGCGCCGCCTCCACCGCCAGCGCATCAGCCGGCGATGCACTGAGGCACCGGCCCGACGATTTCACTGGTCCGGTCTTACCGATAGATTTTCGCCGATACGGGTTTGCGGCGATCTCCATCACGCGAGATTGATCGCAACTCGACAGGCATGCTCCCCGTTTCATCCGCAAGGAGTGCCGATGCCCAAAGTCAAAGCCGGGACCATCAACCTGAGCTATGAAACCTTCGGCAGCGGCGATCCGCTGCTCTTGATAATGGGCTTCGGGATGCCGGGGATCGCATGGACGCCGGTGCTGCCGTTCCTCGGCGGCTTCAAGTGCATCTATTACGATAATCGCGGCACCGGAAACTCGGATCGTCCGGAGGGCGCCTACTCGATGGGCGCGATGGCGGAGGATGCGGCGGGGCTGCTCGATGCACTCGGTATTGAGAAGGCGAAGGTCTACGGGATCTCGATGGGCGGGATGATCGCGCAGGAACTCGCCCTGCACCATCCGCATCGCGTCGAGAAGCTGGTGCTGGGATGCACGGCGGCGGGAGGATCGACAGCCAGGATGGCGCCGTTCGACGTGCTGGAGAAGCTCGTCGCGAGCGTCCGGCTGATGGCGACCAAGCCGGAAGAGGCGCTCGATGTTCTGATCCCGCTGCTTTACCCGACTGAATTCGCCGCGCAGCATCCGGAATTGAAGCCGCTGATGCTGGCGGGGCTTAGGATGGTGCCCGGGACCCCGCCGGAGACGGCGGATCGCACCGTAGCGGGGCTAATCCAGTTTAATACTTACGAGCGGCTGCCGCAGATCAAGTGTCCGGTGCTGATCGTGCACGGCGAGAAAGATCTGCTGATACCGCCGGAAAACGCGCGGATCATGAAGGCGCGTCTGCAGAATGCGGAGTTAGTGACGATACCCGATGCGGGGCACGGCTACTGGGCCGCCGACCCGATCGGGATACATCAGCGGATCTCAGCCTGGCTCAAGGGATAGCGGAGCAGACGCAAAAAATCGGGGCTCCGGTGTGCGGCGAAAAATTGGCGCCCTGCATCTCCCGCTTGGGAAGCTGGGGCGCGCCTTCTCGGCCGGAAGGATTCTTCGCCGCACGCCGGAGCCTCACATCGAAGCGACCGGGCCGGACTATGCCTGGCGGGCGTGCTTGCTGCCGCGCCGCGTACGGATGCTGATCTTGCCGTTGCGCACGACCGGCGAGCGCCGCGCGAGGCGCCGGGTCGCGATACCGCTCAACTGCTCCTCGCGCCATTGCAGCAATCCGGAACGCAGATAGCACGGCTCGATACCCAAGGTCTCGCAGACCGTGTTGAACGAAAATGGCCCGTCGCTGCTGTCGCCGCACAGCCATTCCTCGGCCTCGGCGTAGAGCCGCTTGCGCGGACCGCCGCGGCTGGCGGCATTGTTCTGAAAGCATCGCAACGCGTCTTCGAGCACCGCCATCATCAGGCGCTTGACCGGACGCATCGCGCTGTCGTCACGGCGCTCGTCGTAGTACTGCTCGGGCGTCAAGACTTCGGGTGTGAAGAGCGATCCCAATACTCCGCTTTCCCAGTCCATGATTAAGCCTGTCCTCCCCTCCCTACGTTTCCAGGCTCTGGCCGAGGCGAAAGCGCATCGACAAACTGATGCAAAGCCTGCGCGAGAGGACAGCAATGCTCGTGCCGAGCGTCCGTCTTCGGGGCATCAGCATCGGCCCCGCGCTCCATTAGCTTCGCTTCTCGGCAAAGTGCAGGCCGCGGGCGGACTTTTTCGGGTAGCCTGATTTTCTAGCGCGGGGGAGCGACCGGGAGGGTAGTAAATTGTATCGAAGCCGCAGGATGGCGGCCTTCCGAACTGCGAAGAAACCGCCCGAAAACTGGATTTTTCGGCGCTTTTGCGATGATCAAGCCGGAAAAGCGGCAACCCGCATTGACCTCTGCCGGAAAATCCCACTTTTGCTGAATAAATGCTCATCGTGTCCCGTAAACCCCGGTGTCTCGGTTTTTTGACCGGCATGACACCTAAGAAATGGCGGTGAGGAGGCGCGGCGACAGGCCGGGAAATCTGCAGAGTAAAGCTCGGATTAGCCGAAAAATACGGGGGCGGGTGTGGTGTAAAAGTTACAGAGGGGTTGCATTTCTGCCACATCCCCAGCCCCATCGCGAATCAGGGGGTGGGAGTTCCACCAGCAAACGGACCGCCAGCATCGTGGCGGCGGGTACCGGATTTCTTTACAGCCGCATTTTCTACTGCATGGTGCGGCCGCCGCCCGGACCGAGTGGACCCAGCTTCCGCTCCTCGATCTTGAAGGTCAGGATGTCCAGGAAGCAGGCGATACGTTCGATGCCAGCCTCGAGCAGAGTCTGCTTTTCGATCGGCGCGATATCGAGGTGGAAGCACAAGAAATTGATCAGCGCGGCTCCGCTCAGCCCGCGCTCCTCGACCAGCGTATTCCAGGCCTGCTCGGCCGACTCGCTGCCAAGGTAACTGAACAGCAGCTCGCGCATCGTCTCCATCGTCTCGGGATCGGTCGCCAGCGCCGCGCTGGCGACCGGGCACCACTCGACCTCACCGCACCGGTAGGTTCGATTGCGCAGTTCGCGCCCGACCCGGAACTCGCTGAGGCCTTCGAGGATCAGGTTGTAGCGGCCGTCGGGCAGCCGCTCGAGTTCGTCGATACGGCCGGCGCATCCGATCGCGAAGATATCGGGACGCGCATAGTGGTCCTGCTCCCCGTCCTCCTTGAGCAGCACCATCCCGACAATCCCGTCGCTATCCTCGATATCGGCAATCATCTGCCGGTAGCGCGGCTCGAAAATATGCAGCGGGACGCGCAATCCCGGAAACATCACCAGGTTTGGCAGGGGGAAGAGCGGGATTATCCTGGGCAGTTCAGCCACGGCGTCAGAGGCTCCGGAGGCCGGTTCAATCCGGTCCTGAGGTTAGGAGCGACAGGAACAGGCGTCAAGCCGGCAGATTTCGGCATTAGTATCCGCGACCGCCACTGTGTCCGCTAATATGTCCGCGGACTATACTCGGTTACAGGAAAATAATGCCGGCACGCTCCGATGCATTCCATTTCCGCCAAGGGCTCACGATGCACACCGACCTGTTCATAAACGGTAGTTCTGGACCGAGCCGCGCATGATCTGCCTGAGCTACGGAGAAGAAAGCCATGGGTGAGGTGGTCGCCGCGATTCTCAGCACGCATGTGCCGCGCCTGATGATCCACGATCTCGAGGCGCGCCGCGCCTACATGGGCCGGCACGTCACGACCTTCTACGAGGCCATGGAACGGGTCGAGCGCGAGCGCCTGCAAGCGCTGCGCTTCGATACTTTCGTGCTGTTCGATACGCATTGGTTCACCACCGTCGAGTACGTGCTGAACGCCCATGACCGGCTGAGCGGCGTTTATAGCTCAGAAGAACTGCCGCGGATGCTCCACGACCATCCGTACGATTACGCGGGCGATCCCGAGTTGGCCGCCACGATCGAGACCGCGGCGCACGCGCATCGCTTGCGCGCCCTGGCCTCGCGCCATCGCAACCTGCCGATCCACTACCCGACGCTCAACGTGATGTACTACTTCAATCCAGGCGCCAACCGGCGCGTGCTGTCGATCGGCGTCTGCCAGACCGCGTCGGTGGAAAACGATCTGGCCTTCGGCGCCGCGGTGGGCGAAGCCGTAAGACAAAGCGATCGGCGCGTGGTGCTGATCGCGTCGGGCGGCCTGTCGCATCGCTTCTGGGAGTATGACCGGATTTTGGAACGGGCCTCCGCCTCGCCCGACGACATCTACTCGGATGAGCATCGCAATTACGACGCGAAGATAATCGAATGGCTCAAGGCCGGGCGTCACGATGAAGTGCTCGCCAACGCCCAGGATTTTCGCCGCCGATGCTCCCCCGAAGGACGCTTCTCGCATTACCTGATGATGGCGGGTGCGATGGGCGGCGCGCGATGGGACTGGCAGGGCCATCAGTTCGGCGCCTACGAAGCGGCGCTCGGCACCGGCCAGGCGATCGTTTATTTCGCGCCGTGAAAGCCAAACCGGAGAGCATCTGCGGAGAGACTCATGGGCGCACGATCGGGAAATAACTACCTGAGCGCGCTGCGCAAGCTCAAGGCCGATATCTGGATCGGCGGCGCGAAAGTCGGCGACGTCGCCACCCATCCCGCCTTCGAGCACTGCGCGCGTTCAATCGCGTCGCTCTACGACCTTCAGATGGAGAGCCCGGAGGCGATGACCTATCGCACCGAGGAGGGCGATCGCGCCGGCCTCTCGTTTATCCAGCCCAAAAGCCTCGAGGACTTGACCCGGCGCGGCCGAATGATGAAGCGCTGGGCCGACTACTCGGGCGGGATGCTCGGGCGCACGCCGGATTACCTGAACTGCAGCATCGCGGCGATGGCCGCGGCGCGGCAGTTCTTTGCCGACTCGGATCCGCGCTATGGCGACAGCATCGTCAATTACTATCGCGAGGCGCGCAAGCACGACTGGTGCGCCACCCATACGCTGGTCAATCCGCGCGCAAGCCGCGGCAAGACCTGGGCGGGCCATACCGACGCCAGCGTCGCCCTGCGGGTGGTCGACAAGACCCGCGAGGGAGTCGTCGTCAACGGCTGCCGACTGCTGGCGACGCTCGCGCCGATGTCCGAGGAGATGCTGGTCTTTCCGTCGACCGTGCTGCGCGTCGAACCCGAGGCCGAGCCGTTCGCGCTGGCCTTTGCGATCAACTGCGACGCCAAGGGGCTGCGCTTCCTGTGCCGCGAGAGCTTCGACCTGAATCGATCGCATTTCGACCATCCGCTGGCCTCGCGCTTTGAGGAGATGGACGCGCTGGCGATTTTCGACCGGGTGCTGGTGCCGTGGGAGCGGGTGTTTCTATGCGGCGACCCGGCGCGCTGCAACGCGCTCTATGGCGCGACCAACGCCGTCGTCCACATGATGCATCAGGTGGTGGTCAAGAACCTCGCCAAGAGCGAGTTCATGCTGGGGCTGGCGGCGCGCATCGCCGAGGTCAGCGACGCGATGAGCCTGCAACACGTGCGCGAGCGGCTGGCCGAAATGATCGAGGTGACCGAGATGATGCGCGCTTTCCTGCGCGCGGGCGAGGCCGACGCGGTGCCCGACCAGTGGGGCGTGGTCACGCCGTCGCGCCCGCCCTTGGACGTGGCGCGCAACCTGTTCCCGAAGCTCTATCCGCGCCTGGTCGAGATACTCCAGCTCAACAGCTCATCGAGCATGATGGCGCTGCCGTCGGAGGCCGATTTCAACAGCCCGATTCGCGCCGATCTCGATCGCTACCTGCCCGGCGCCGAGGCCGAGGCGCGCGACCGGGTCGCGCTCTACCGGCTGGCGTGGGACGCCGCCTGCAGCGCGTTCGCGGGACGCCAGGTGCTGTACGAGCGATTTTTTTTCGGCGACCCGGTCAAGATGGCTAGTGCCTTGGTCGACAACACGAATCTGAAACCGCTGGTGGAGCGCGTCAACGCGTTTCTGAAGCGCGCGGACTGAGGGCAAGCGCTGCGGGCGGGGCGGGGGCCGCGCGGGCGCGCCCCCCCGCCC
>JBGPMT010000055.1:0-12799 GCA_041487135.1 Binataceae bacterium (SeqCode)
CTTCATCCGGAAAACGTTGAGCGCCTGGCGCTCGACGTCGAGCGTGCCCATGAAGACTTCGCACTCCAGTCCGAACAACGCCGCCATCGTGGCGGTCGCCACGCCATGCTGCCCGGCGCCGGTCTCGGCGGTAATCCTGCGCTTGCCCATCCTGACGGCCAGCAGCGCCTGCCCGAGCGTGTTGTTCACCTTGTGCGCCCCGGTATGGCAAAGGTCCTCGCGCTTGAGGTAAATCTTCGCGCCGCCCAGCCGCCGGGTCAGGTTGGCGGCATGGAAGAGCGGTGTGGGGCGGCCGACATATTCGCGCAGGTAGCGTTCGAGGTCGGACTTGAATTTCCGGTCGCGGCGGGCCGCGCGGAAGGCATGCTCCAGCTCGGCCAGCGCCGGCATCAGGGTTTCGGCGATATAACGGCCGCCGAACCGGCCGTAGCGTCCGCGGCTATCGGGAAGACTTTGCATTCCGAAAAAAGCTCCTGAGCTTGCCATGGTGCTTGACGCCGGGCGCCGATTCAACGCCGCTCGCGACGTCCACTGCGTAGGGATTCAGGGCGGCGGCGGCGGCCACGTTTGCCGGCGTCAAACCGCCCGAGATGAAAACCCGGCTCAGATCGTGTCCGAGCAGATGCTCGAGCGGAAGCGTCTGGCCGGTACCGCCGAAAAGCTCCGGATGGAAGCGGTCGAGCAGCAGGTAATCGGCGCGCGTGGGCGGAAACGGCGCGCCGTTCTCGATCGGCTTCAGGCGCAGCGCGCGGATTGTCGGCACCGCCCATCCGTCGAGCGCGGCTTCGTCTTCGTCGCCGTGAAACTGGATCAGATCAAGATGTAGCGCCGTTACGCGCTCGGCGATAAACTCGCGCCGCGCGTTGACGAACACCCCCACCACGCGACATCGCTCGGCAACCGCATCGCGAATCGCCCGGGCGCGCTCGAGCTCCACGTAGCGCGGACTCGGCGGATGGAAATTGAGCCCGATAAAGTCGGCCCCGAGATCGGCGGCCAGCGCCGCATCCTCGATCCGGGTGAGCCCGCAGATTTTAATCCGCACCGTCATTCTTTTTGGGGTCTACCTTTTTTTGGGGTCTACTTCCCGTCGTGTTTTCGGGGTCTACCTCCCCATAAGGCTTCGCTTCACTTGCTGACGGGCCCGAAGGCGTTCACCATCTCGCCCAGCCGCTCACGCGGCTGTCCGCCGCGCAGCAGGCTCTCGCCGATCAGAAAGGCGTGCGCGCCGGCGCTGGCGAGCCGCCGGATATCGCCGGGTGAATCGATTCCGCTCTCTGCGACGATCAGCGCGTCGCCGGCGTAACCTTCGAGCAACTCTTCGGTGGTCGAAAGCGAGGTCTCAAAGGTATGCAGGTCGCGGTTGTTGATCCCGACGAGCCCCGCGCCGATACGCTCGGCGAGCTTGAATTCGTCGCGGTTATGAACCTCGACCAGCGCCGCTATCCCGAGTTCGCGCGCGCATTGCGCCAGCGCCCTGAGTTCGTCCTCGCCGAGCATCGCCGCGATCAGCAGGATACAGTCGGCACCCGCCGCACGGGCTTCGTAGAGCTGGTAGGGATCGAACACGAAGTCCTTGCGCAAGAGCGGCAGATCCACGGCCTCGCGCACCGCCCGCAGGTCTTCGAGCGTACCCTTGAAGTGCCGGTCGGTCAGCACCGAGAGCGCCGCGGCGCCCGCCGCCGCATACTCGCGCGCGACCGTGGCCGGGTCGAGCCCGGGCAGGATATCGCCCTTGCTCGGCGAGGCGCGTTTGATCTCGGCGATAATCGCCGGGCGATGCGCCCTGAGCGCGCTGACAAAATCCCTTGGCGCCGGCGCGCGTGCCGCCTCGGCCGCGACCGATTCAAGCGGCGCGGTGCGGCGGCGCTCATCCACCTCGATCCGCTTGGCGGCGAAAATTCGCCCGAGCACCGAACTCATCAGGATTCCCCGTGACTGGCGCGGCGCAGCTTCTCGACCGTCGCCAGCGCCCGGCCGGAGGCCAGCACCTCGCGCGCGATCTCGACCCCGTCACGCAGCGAAGCGGCCCCGCCGCCGACGTAAATCGCCGCGCCGGCGTTGAGCGCGAGCACATCTTGCGCCGCGCCCGGCCGTCCCGCAAGCGCGTCGCGCAGCGTTTCGGCCGCCTGCTCCGCGCCGCTGACGGTGAGCGCCGCCGGGCTCGCGATCGGCAGACCGAACATCGCCGGCTCGATTTCATATTCATGGATCTCTGCGCCGCGGCGCACCTCGGCGATTCGCGTCGGCGCGCACGACGACAGCTCGTCGAGGCCGTCGATCCCGTGCACGACCATCGCATGTTCGAGCTCCAGCGCCTTGAGCGCCTCGGCCATCGGGCGAATCAGCCACTCCTCGGCCACACCGAGCAGTTGATAACGCGGACGCGCTGGGTTGGCGAGCGGCGCCATCAGGTTGAACAGCGTGCGAATCGCCAGCGCCCGGCGCAATCCTGCCAGCCGGGCGAGCACCGGATGGTAGGCGGGAGCGAAGATGAAGCAGATTCCGGCGGCGCGCAGGCAATGCCGCAGGCCCTCGGGATCGCAATCGATCTTGACGCCGAAACGCTCCAGCGCGTCAGCCGCGCCCGAGCGTCCGCTGAAGGCGCGATTACCGTGCTTCGCGACCGCGACGCCGGCGGCCGCGGCGACCAGCGCGGCGCCGGTCGAGATGTTGAACGTGCCCGCGTTGTCACCGCCGGTGCCGGCGGTGTCGAGCACTTTGCCATCGTTCAGATCGACCTGCCGCGCCCGCTTAAGCATCGCGCGCACCCCGCCGGTGAGCTCGGCAGCGGTCTCGCCGCGCAACTTCAGGGCGACAATAAATCCCGCGGCCAGCGACTCGGGCGCCTGATCGTCGAGAATCTCGCCGATCGCGCGCTCGGCCTGCTCCGCCTCCAGCCGCCGTCCGTCGACGACCGCGAAGAACGCCTCGCGCAGGCTGGTCACGACTCCGCTGCGGGCGAGAAAGTTGGCCAGCAGGTCGCGGCCGTGGCGGGTCATTATCGAGGCCGGATCGAACTGCACGCCTTCGACCAGGTAGCGGCGATGGCGCAGGCCCATCACCTCGCCGTCGGCGGTGCGCGCGCTCACCGCGAGTGATTCGGGCATCGAGTCGGGATCGACGGCCAGCGCATGGTAGCGCATCGCCTCGCACGGGCTCGGAATTCCGGCGAAGATCGTCTTGCCGTCGTGAAGCACCGGCGCGGTGCGGCCGATCATCAGGTGCGGCGCCCGCATGATACTCGCGCCGTAGGCGGCGGCGACGCACAGATGGCCCAGCGCGACGCCGAGAATCGGGATGTCGGCGCCTAGCTCGCGAATCAGCTCGACGCAGATTCCGGCGCGCTCGGGCCTGCCAGCGCCGGGCCCGATCACGATCGCGTCCGGACCCAGCGCGCGCACCCCGGCGACGTCGATCTCATGGTTGCGGCGGACCACGGTCTCGGCGCCCAGCTCACCCAGCCGCTGCGCGAGGTTCCACGCCAGCGAGTCGTGATTATCGATTACCAGCACGCGGGCCATACGGCTATTTCCCGGCGCCGCCGTTCTCGAGCTCGCGCGCCGCCGCGATCGCGCGTCCGATCGCGCGCGCCCGCGCCATCGAGCCTTCATAGACCGCCGCGGGATCGCTGTGCGCCTCAACCGCGTCGCCGGTCTGCAGATGGATGCGGCCGTCGCGCACCAGCATCGTGCGCGACGCGATCGCGGTGTCGAGATTGCCGATGAAACTGAAGTAGCCGACCGCGCCGAAAAAGACCCCGCGGCGCATCGGCTCCAGTTGGTCGAGCAGTTCGACCGCGCGCCGGCGCGGCAGTCCCACGGCGCCGCCGGGCGGGAAGACGGCGCCGAGCGCGTCAAAGGCGTCGGCGCCCTCGCGCAATATCCCGCGCACGTTCGAAACCATCAGCATCTCATCGGCGTAGCGCTCGACGGTCATCAGCTCGGTGACTTCGACCGAGCCGGTCCGCGCCACCCGGCCGACGTCGCCGCGCGCCGCATCGACGAGCGTCAGATGGGCCGCACGGTCGGCCGCATCGGCCAGCATCTGGCTTTCCAGGCCGCGGTCCTCGGCCTCCGATGCGCCGCGCGGACGGGAGCCGGCCGTCGGACGCAGCGTCACCTCGCGTCCCGCCACGCGCACCATCGATTCCGGCGACGCGCCGACCAGCGTTTCCTCGCCGAGACGCAGATAAAACATGTACGGTGACGGGCTGGTCGCGCGCAGGCCCCGATAGAGGTTGAATGGATGGGCGGTGAGCGGCGTTTCGAAGCGCTGGGTGGGAACGATCCGGAGTGCATCGCCGGCCAGGATATGTTCCCGCGCGCGGATGAGCGCCGCGACGTAATCCTCGCGCGATGAGCCGGGGATCATCGCGGCTTCGCCCCCGCCCGTCGGATGCCCGGCGATTTTCGGGGTGGCGGGCGGGCCGCTGAGCCTTCCGATCACGCTTTCGATCCGGTCGCGCGCGCTCGCGTAGGCGGTCCGCGTGGAATCGAAGTCCTCGAGGGCGACGTTGGCGATCACCTTGATCTTCTGGCTCAGGTTGTCGAACACCAGCAGGCTGTCGGTGAAAACCAGGCACATCTCGGGCGTGTCGAGCGCGAGGTGCGCAGCGGGCGCCAGCCGCTCGATCGAGCGGACCAGATCGTAGGAGAGAAAGCCGACCGCACCGCCGAAAAAGCGCGGCAGATAAGGCAGTTCGGGAGCGCGAAACCGGCCGAGCTCGCGGCGAATCTCATCGAGCGGATTTTCCGCGCGGCGGATTTCAGGGGTGCCATGAGGCGGTATCCGCTCGAGGCGCTCGCCCCGCAGCTTCATCACCAGCGACGGCTCGGCGCCGAGAAAGCTGTAGCGCGCCCACTTCTCGCCGCCGCTTAAGCTCTCCAACAGGAAGGAATAATCACGTTCGCCGGCGACCTTCAGAAAAGCCGAGACGGGGGTCTCCAGGTCGGCCGCGATTTCACGGCATACCGGGATAAGGTTGAAGCCCCTGGCGGCCAGGGCCTCGAATTCGCTTTCGTCAGGTCTCAACATCGCCGTCGTCACACATCGGTCAAGCCGATTTTCCCAAATCAAAATAAAAAAGCCGCGAGGCTTTCCGCCCGCGGCCTTCTATAACCCTGCTTCAGTTCGAACTAGACGAGCGGCGCGCGAGCGGATCCCCCGACGTCGTTACGCCAAGCCCACCAACTCGCCCCGTGTCGAATCCGCGCCATCGTGACCTTATTGATTATCGGCCATCCGCCGGGCTGTCAAGGCCGGGATCGGCAGGCGACAACGATCCCCGCAAGTCGTGCTATACCCTCCCTGTTACGGCAGGGCGGCGCAGCCGGCTCCGGAAAAAAGGAGGATGACCGCGATGAACGAGCAAGTCGAGCATGTGGGGGCGGTGGCCACCAGGCTCCTGTTCGAAAACGACGACGTGAAGGTGTGGGAGATGGACGTCGCGGCGGGCGCGCGCTTCCCGCATCATCATCATTCGCTCGAATACCTGTTCTATGTGACCGCGCCGGCGGTGCTCACCGTCAGCCGCCACGGCGTCGAGCCCTACAATATCGACGCGAAAGAACGCGCGCTCTACATGTATCCGGGCAACAAATCCGAGACTTTCCTGAACAACGGCCCCGGCCCCTATCGTGAAGTATTGGTTGAACTCAAGCGGCTGCCGCACGCCGATCAACGGGCCTTGAGCTTCACGAAATGCGAGGCGCTGGTCGGACAGAAACCGGCCCCAGGCACGACCCGCATCCTGGAGAATGATCGGCTGGTGATTTCAGAGACGATGCTGGAGCCGGACGAAGAGACGATCGTCGCCAATGCGCGCGACGCCGTCACCTATGTGCTGGAGGGTAGCCATCTCGGCGTGACCGAGCCGACCGAGGGCAAGCGCGCACGCCTCGTAGAGGAGGATCGGCCGCACCGAGGCGTTTACTGGGAGGCGACCGGCAGCAGCCGCAAACTCAAGAACCTGGGCCGCGGCAATTACCGCCATCTCACGGTGGAACTGAAGTAGGATCTTACGGCCGGGCTTCGGTCCGAACTTAACTTGATACTTTAATTCCGCGCCACGCGTGCGCGCGCCTAATGGCCAGTGTAGGCGGCGTTGTATTGAGTCCGCAGGCGCTCCTGCGCGGCGTGCGCCTCTGCCTGAGTCGCGTAGGGCCCGACCTTTATCCGGTACCAGGTCTGCCCCCCGATCTTGGCCTGCACGATAGCGGGGTTGTAGCCGAGCTTGCGTAATCGATCGGCCATCTGCTGCGCTCCCGCGCCATCCATCACGGCGTCGATCTGGATGTTGTACGGATGGCGCCGCGACGCCGGGGGCGGCTCCGTCGCGGCGACCTTGGCAGGCGGGGTCGCGGCACCTCCCGTCGCGGATGGCGGATTCCCAGCGGTTCCGTTGCCGAGCTCAGCCGTGGCCCGCTCCTCAGGGCCCGGGCCAGACGGGATCGAGGTGTCGTCGAGCGCCTCCTCCGCCGGCGACGGCTGAGCCGCGGCTCGCGATGCGCTCGCCGTTCGAGCGCTGCCCGAGGGTGGTGCGACGACGGGGGCGCTCGCCCGCGCAATCGGCGCGGGCGGATTAGCCGGGGGCGGCGCGATCGCGACGGCCGGCGACGCAGCCGCGGCGGGCGAAGCCGCGGCGGCCGCGGAGCTTGGCAGCGGGTAGCTGGTCGCCAGCTGGCTCGAATCGACCTGGTTCTGGCGCGCCATCTCGTAGCCGGCGATCAGGCCCAGCGCAAACACCGTTCCCGACAGCGCCGCCAGTCCCACCAGGAAGAGCAGCGCGCCTCCCGCTCTAATCTCGAATCGCATCCTCCCGCCTCACATCCGTTGCGGAGCGCTCACACCGATCAGCTCCAGACCGTTGCGCAGCGCATCCATCAGCAGCGCGGCCAGGTACAGCCGCGCCATCGTCAACGCATGATCGGATCCAATTATACGATTGGCCGGCTTGTTGTAATAGCGATGGAATTCGCCGGCCAGTTCGAGCAGGTAGAAAGGAATGCGATGGGGTTCGAGGCCGACGGTCGCCGCTTCGATTATCTCCGGCATCGCGACCGCGCGTTTTGCCAGCGCCAGTTCCTCGTCCGAGAGCAGCGCCAGGTCGACCGCCGCATCGGCCGCCGGGCGCTGGTAGCCGGCTTTCTCCGCTTCGCGAAAAACGCTCTGCAGACGCGCATGCGCATACTGGACGTAAAAGACCGGGTTCTCCGGCGCCTGGCGCTTGGCGAGGTCGAGATCGAAATCGAGATGGCTGTCGCTCTTGCGGAACAGGAAGAAAAACCGCACCACGTCAGGACCGACCTCGTCGACCAGTTCGTCGAGCGTGACGTAGGTCGCCTTGCGCGTCGACATCTTGACCTTCTCGCCGCCGCGCGTGAGCGTCACGAACTGATAGATGATCGCGCGAATCGGCGTGGTGTCATGGCCCAGCGCGCGCACTGCGGCGACAACCTCCTCATGCTCCGCGATATGGTCAGCGCCGAAGACGCCGATTATCAGGTCGAAGCCGCGCTTGAGCTTCTCGACATGATAGGCGATGTCGGGCGTGCGATAGGTCGGCTCTCCGGTCTGGCGGATCAGCACGGCGTCCTTGGGCAGCCCGAGCGGCTCACCGCGCAGCCATACCGCGCCGTCGTACTCCGCGATTAGTCCGCGCTCGCGCAGGCCCGCGACTACCGCGTCGACGGCGCCGCTGCGAATCAGGTCGAGCTCGTTGGTATAGACGTCGAAGCCGACTCCGAGGCGCTCGCAGCTTTGACGGATATCGGCGAAGATCGCTTTCACCGCGGCGGTGCGAAACGGCGCGAGGTCGATCTGATCGGCCAGCGTCTCGCGATGCTCGCGGACCAGCTCGCGCGCAATCTCGCGAATATAGCCGCCCTGGTAGCCGTCGGCGGGGAAGACCGCGGCGCGGCCAAGTTCCTCGAGATAGCGCGCCCTGACCGATTCGCCCAGGAGCTTCATCTGCCGGCCGCCGTCGTTGAAGTAGTACTCGCGCGTCACCTGGTGGCCGGTCGCCGCGTAAAGCCGCGCGATGGTGTCGCCCAGCACCGCGTTGCGTCCATGGCCGACCGTCAGCGGTCCGGTTGGATTGGCGGAGAGGAACTCGACCTGGACCTTCCGGCCCGCGCCGATCTGCGGACGCCAGAAACCCGCCCCCTCGCGCATCGCGCGCCGGATTTCGCGCTGCCAGAACGCCGGCGCCATCCGGAAGTTGATAAACCCGGGACCGGCGGTTCTCGCTTCGAGCACCTGGTGGCCGAGCACCAGATGCTCCAGGATGATTTCCGCAAGCGCGCGCGGCGGCTGCCCCTCCGCGCGTGCTATCGCGAGTGCGACGTTGGTCGCGATATCGCCATGGGCGGAATCGCGCGGCGCTTGCAGGCCGATCGAAGCCGGCACGGACTTGAGCTTGCCGTACGCGTGGGCCTTCTCCAGCGCCGCCTTCAGAATCGCTAGGATGATTTCCTTCATCGGGTGGGCGAGCCGTATCCGGCAATCGTGGCAGATAGCGCCGGTCGTGTTAAGGCGGGAACAGCTTGACGATCCGGCGCGCCCGATGCGAACTTCCCGGGTGACCGGCTGGCGCCGGCGGAGGGGATATGAATCTCGGGCTTGACGGCAAGGTCGCAATCGTAACTGGCGGCAGTAAGGGAATCGGGCGGGCCACGGCGCTTCGGATGCTCGAGGAAGGGGCGCGGGTGCTGGCGTGCGCGCGCGGCCGCGAGGCGCTGGAGGAGACCGCCGCGCTGGCGTGCCGGGCGGAGACCGGACGGCTCGTCACGCTGCAGGCCGATCTGACGAATCCGCAGCATATCGCGATGATCGCCGAGCGCACTCTCGCCGAGTTCGGCCGCATCGACATCCTGGTCAACAACGCCGGCAGCGCGCGGCTCGGACGATTGTCGGAACTGCCCGACGAAGCCTGGATCGAAGACTACAACCTCAAGTTCTTCGGCTATGTGCGGATGGCGCGCGCCGTGATGCCGCATCTGCAGCAACAGCGCTCGGGTGTGATCGTCAACGTGATCGGCATCGGCGGGCTGATGCCGTCGGCGGGCTATCTCAGCGGCGGCTCGGCCAACGCCGCGCTCAATCATTTCACTAAGGCGCTGGCCGATGAGGGCGCGCCGTTCGGGGTGCGCTCGGTCGGCGTGAATCCGGGGCCGATTGCAACCGAACGCTACCGGGGCTTCGTGCGGCCGAAAAATGCGCGCTCCGAGGCGGAGGCCGAGCAGGTAATCGCCGAGTCGCTGAAAGCGAGCACGCCGCTGGGCCGCGCCGGCAAGCCCGAAGAGGTCGCCGACCTGATCGCCTTTCTGGCCTCCGGCCGCGCCGCGTTTATCACCGGCACGAGCGTCGCGATCGATGGCGGAAAGAACCGCAACAATCTGGCCAACTAGCTGGTCCTATGGCGCCGACTTGGCTTATCTTACGCAAGTCCGGCGACTGCTCGATTCCAATTTGCCTGGTGATCCAACCGGGTCTATAAGGCTGGTTAGGAGAGGGGACGCGCCGCCCGCTTGGCCGAGGCGTCCTCCCGAGGGTGCCATGTACCAATTTCTGCAGGTCGTGCAGTATTCGGTTGCGAATCTGGCAGGCTATTGGACCGCTCTTTCGGACGTCGACCGCGCCGGTGCTTCGTTTGTGGGCGGAATCCTGATGGTCTTCCTAAGCATCAAGGATCGCGACTTCGAGTATACCTCGATCGCGATGGGGCTCGGCGCCTTGCTGATGTTCGCCTACACCCTCGCCGTCACGATCGATTTTCTCCACTAACACGCGGCGCGCCCGACATCCGCGCCGCTACCAGGGAAAATCGCTCCGCGAATCGAACTTGAGCGCACCTTATTGCGTGCAGGGCTCAGCCCTGCCGCCTCTGGACGGCGAGCCGCCGATTGCCGCACAATCGGGGCGATGAAGGCACAACGGCAAACCGACAAATCTCCAATCGCGGCCCGCGAGTATGCGCCTTATGTTGAAGCGGACTGGGGCTTCAAGAACCACTGGTACCCCGCGTTCTTCAGCGACGAGGTGGCCGAGAACGCCGTCAAAGCGACCACTATCGCCGGACACGATATCGTGGTGCGGCGCGTGCGCGGCAAGCTCTATGCCCTGCGCGACAAGTGCCTGCATCGCGGCGCGCGCTTCTCGCAGGAGCCGATGTGCCTCAGTGATGAGACCATCTCGTGCTGGTATCACGGCTTCACCTACGGGCTGGCCGACGGCGTCCTGAAAACGATTCTTGCTTCGCCCGACGACCCGCTGATCGGCAAGGTTCGCATCCGGACCTACCCGGTCGAAGAGCGCGGCGGGATGATCTTCATCTTCGTCGGCGACGAGGAGTTCAAGCCGCGGCCGGCGCTCGAATCCGATCTGCCACCCCGGATGACCGACAACCCGATCTTCCCATATCTGCTGGACGAAGACGTTTTCTCGCGCGGGATTCATCGCCCGGTCAATTCGAACTGGCGGCTGGGGATGGAGAACGGTAACGATCCGACCCACATCCTGATCCATCGCAAGAACTTCTATGTCGTGATGTCAAGCACCAAGCTGCCGTTGGGGTTCCTGCCGGCCTCGCCGGAAGCGGGCCGGTTCCTCGAGATGCCGGAAGGCCAAAAGGGCGTATGGGGGGTCAATGGGGAGATTTACAAACCCGTGATGCAGAACCCATATCTTGGCGTGAGCGTGCCCAAGCCGGTTGAAGGACCGCGCATCGACGAATACCGAATTTCAAGCTGGCTGCCGTCCGATCTGCTGGTCGAAGGCTTTCCCGCGCCCGGATGGGTGACGATCGAATGGTACGTGCCGATCGATGACGTGCGCCACGAATTCTGGCAGATAGCGCTGAAACTGTGCCGCGACGAGATCGAGCGCAAGGCGGCGGCCGAGTTTTATGAAACCGTCGGGCTGCCGATCGGGTTCAACGAGTTCAGTCAGATCGACGTGGTTGCCCGCGAGCGGCTGCAACAGCATTACAGGGACCCGGAACGCTTCGGCCAGGAAACTTTCTTCGCCGGCGACGTGGCAATAGTCTCATGGCGCAAGCTCGCCGCGCGCTTCAATCGCGGCATCCAGGAGCCGCCCAACCCGTAGAAGAGATGCCGCACCGGAGCGCAGGAGAATTACGATGGGCCAGATAGTATTTGCGGCCGCCGCCAGTCATACGGCACAGATGATTCGCTCGGCCGACCTGCTCGACGAAACTCAGCGCCGGGATATCTACGGCGCCTGGGAAACGCTGCGCACTAACCTCGAGGAGTCGCGCCCCGACGCGTTGATCATCGCCGCCTCCGAGCATTTTAAGACCTTTCATCTCGACAACATGCCGGCCTTCTGCATCGGCCTCGGCGAGCGCACCCGCTCGTGGGGCGAGGCGGGCGTGCCGAAGTACGAAATCCCGCTCCATCGCGAGCTCGGCCGCGCCCTGCTCGAAGGCCTGCTCGACGCAGGTCACGACCTCGCCTACTCGCGCGACATGCCGCTCGACCACGGCTTTGCCTGTCCGCTGCATTTTCTGACGCCGAAGATGAACCTCCCGGTCGTGCCGATCTTCATCAACTGCTATGCGCCGCCGCTGCCGGCGATGCGCCGCTGCTTCGATCTGGGGCAGACGCTGGCCACTCTGGTGGCGTCCAGCGCCGCCGGGCGGGTCGCGATTATCGGTACCGGGGGACTTTCGCACTGGCTGCCCGCGCCCAGGTTCGGTGCGGGCGCCGATGAAGATGACGAGCGGATGATCGCCTCGATGACCCATCCGGGCAATGACGACGTCTACGTCGAGATCCTGTTGCGGCGGGTGAAACGGATGTCGCAGGACGGCACCGCGCGCGTCAATGAGGATTTCGATCATGCGGTGATGGACGCGCTGTTGTCCGGTAAGGCGGCGGCGCTCGCCGAGCGCGGCACGGAATGGGTCGAGGAGAACGGCGGCAACGGCGGCCAGGAGATTCGCAACTGGATTTTCGCGGCCGGCGCCGCCGGCGAAGGTCGCGCGTCGGTGCTCGCCTATCAGCCGATTCGCCGCTGGCTGACCGGCATCGGCTTCATGCAGTGGCGGACCTGAGAACGGCGGTTACGACTTGAGGCGGCGGGTTTTCCAGTCGGGCGCGCTGTTGAGCGTCGGATAGCCGGAGCCGAGCTGGATCAGTATCCCGTGAGCGCTGCGCGGCGAGATGAAGGCCTCGTAGGAGCCGGGCGAGAACTCCCGCTCGTCGACGATCCGCACGCCGCGGGCCTTGAGCTCGGGCAGGCGCTCGCGGATCTCGGGCACGTCGAAGGTCAGGTGATGCAGCCCCTCGCCGCGCTTCTCGAGGAATTTATGCAGGAAGGAGTTTTCGCCCAGCGGCTCGAGCAGCTCGAGCGAGAGGCCGTTTAGATCGAGCGCCAGGAGCCGCCATCCGGCCGGTTCATTCTCGACCTCGAAATCCGCGCTCGCGCCGAGAACCTCTTCGAAGAACTTGCGAGCCTCGGCGATACTGCGCACCGCGATGCCGATATGGTCGAGCTTGCCGAGCGGTTTCTTGCGCCCCATGACAGTTCCCTAGCATGAGCGGCGATCGAAAGCAGACGCCGTGGGAGATGCCCCCGCGAAGAAGCGGCGCCGCGATAGCGACCCTCGCCGGCGGCAATTTCAGAACAGGGTGTAGATAAAAGGGCTTACTGCGGAATACTGCGCAAGCGCGATCAGCAGGCCGATCAGCAGCAGGGAAGCGATCAGCGGCACCAGCCAGAACTTCTTGCGCTCCCTGGCGAATGCCCAGAGGTCTTTCAGCAGGTCGAACATCCC
>JBGPMT010000056.1:0-12750 GCA_041487135.1 Binataceae bacterium (SeqCode)
ATCAAGCGCGCGGTCGAGATCGGCCAGGGTGCGGCGATCGTGCCCCGGATGGCGGTCGAGCTGGAAGCCGAACGCGGGACGCTCAGGATTATCAATTTCCAGGAAGGAACCTTCGTCCGTCCGCTGGCGATTATCTACAAGCGCGGACGCGAGCTGTCGCCGGCGGTGCGCAAGTTCATCGAGGTCCTGACCACCTCCAAGGATCTCCCACGCCGGCACGGGGCCGCCGAGCGTCCCGAGCCGAGCCGCAACGATCGCCACGAGAAAGCCGAGAAGCAGGCCTAGCCGGCGGTCGAGAACGCGCATCAGCGGAACTCATCAAGTGCCGGTTTCTCAACACCCGGTTAGGACTTAAGCGCCGCCGTAATCTGTTCGCGATCGAAGCCGGCGATAATCCGCCGGCCGGCGACGGTAAGCGGCCGCTTGATCAGGTTCGGCTCCTCGGCCATCAGGCTCAGCGCCTGAGCGGCGCTGAGCGCTTTACCGCCCAGACCACGGGCCTTGAAGGCCGGGCTCCGCGGGTTGAGGAAGTCGCGCGGGTCGTGCCCGGCAAAGAGCTGCTTCAGCTCATCGATCGAGAGCGGCGCCTTGGCGAAATCACGCTCCTCGAGCTCGACGCCCAACTCGTTACGCAAGAAACTTCTTGCGTTGCGGCAGGTGGTTCAGGCCGACTTCCAGAAAAAGCGCGCGCGCTTCATCCACCGATCCTCCGGATTTCGCTGCTGCGATTTCGCTACTGCACTGAGGTACTGGGCAGCGGCGCAGCCGGGATGCCGCTCGATCCAGGATGCCGGTACGCACCGGAGCCGACCAGACCGGCGCCGGAGTCCATCGAGCTACCGCCGCTCGATGAAGCTCCGCCCGACGATCCTGCCGCCGCGGCGGTGCCGGACCCCATGCTGCCGCTCGGCATCGCGGCGCTGGTTCCGCCCTGCGTCATCCCACTGTTTGCTGCGACGCTCGGACCCGAGCCGGCCGACGACGAGGGCCCGAGGCTCCCTGAATAGCCCGCGGGCGCATTCGGCGGCGTCGGCGAAGTCGCGTTGGGTCCGCTGAAGTAAACCGGCTTCTTGCCCTCGATCATCTCGGGCGTGAGCACGTAGTCACCGCCCAGCGAGCTTCGCCAGATGGTGTCGGCGACCTGCTTGTTGCCGCCCGTCACCAGGTAGCCGCCGCCACCCACCAATCCGCCCCCCGCCGCATAGATCAGCTTGGCCGGGATATAAAGCAGATTGCCGAACAGCGCCGCCGCGCCGTAGCCGGCGCCCTGCCAGTCGACGCCGCCCTGAGCGGGCTGCGGCACCTGCACGGCACCCTGCGGCTGGACGCCGGACGGCGCGTTCTGCGCCATCGCGCCCGCCGGCAGCAGCATCATGGCGGCGACCATCAGCACCGCGATTCTTCCAGATTTCGTGACCATGACCTCTTCCTCCTTCCACCCTCCACCAACAAAAAGCGCAAGCCTATTCTGTTCTGAGCACCGCCTCCCGGGGCAGCAGTCCGACCAGATGGTCGAAGGCGCGTTCCAGGTAGTCGCGGTCCTTGGATTCAAGCGTGAGTTTCACCCGGTAATCCGCGTCGTCGAATTTCGGATACGAACCGAGCATCAGTTCCGGGTAGCGCGCCAGGCAATCGTTCAGATAAGCCGCGATCCCCGACTCGGTCGCGCTGGTGTAGATGACGCGCATGAAAAATGGATCGGACCGAAAACGCGCCGCCAGCATCCTGAGCTTCGGTTCGAAGAGCTGCGGCACGCCCGGCAGGATATAGACGTTCTCGACCTGGATGGTCGGAAACCAGAGATCGCTGGCATGGTTAAGGATCGCGCCGTCCGGAACCTCGGCCATCTTGAGCCGCGCCGGATTCGGCCGGCCCGACGAATGCTCGTTGATAAGCGCCGCCAGCTCCTGGTTGAGGACCAGCTTGCGGCCAAAAGCGCGCGCCACGCCTTCGGTCGTGAGATCGTCGTGGGTCGGTCCGACGCCGCCCGAGGTCAGCACGAAGTCGAAGCGCGCGGCACATCCGCGGACCTCGGCGGCGATCGCCTCGAGCTCGTCCGGCACCACCGCGATGCGCTCCAAGGCGACGCCAGCGGCGCGCAGCTCGCGGGCGGCGAAATAGGCATTACTGTCCTGGATCTTGCCCGACAGGATTTCGTTGCCGACCACGACCAGCGCGCAACTGCGTCTATTCATACGCGGCCTTGGGTGGCCTTAGCGCCCCGCCCCACCCCACATCCAGCGGTGATTATCCCAGTCCGTGGGTTGTGGATACAAGACAGGGGGCTGAGCCCCACCCTCTAGAAAACGGACTTCGATGAATGGGACCCGTGTCTCAATTTCCGCGTTCCGCTCCATCCAGCGGGTTTTGACCTGGTGTCAGCTGAACCTTTTTTCCAACAAAGATCGCGTCGAATTGAGTCTCCGCCTTGGACGAGCCAGCCGTCGCCAAGACTGCATATTTCCCCGGACGGGGAATCGCGATATTCAGGTTTATCGCCAGAAGACTGCGCTGTGTCGTGTCTTCAGCAACCTCCGGAGATTTCCCCACTTCGAATTGGCCGTTGAGCGGTGGGATGATCGGAACCCCACCTTCATCCGCAATCGTTAGAGTTACTGGGTGACGGGTGCCCGCCTCATTCCATGGCACAAGAATGCTGAGGCAAACTGCGAACTGGATGGGCGACGGGAAGTTTCCCGACCGATGAACGCTCCAAGCCCCACCCAAGGTGAATAGTTTGCCGTCGGCGACTTGTGCTGCATCAGCAAGCATCAGAAACTCGATTTTCATATAGACCCCCGACCTCGTTCCATCTGCCAGATGCTCTTCCTCTGCGATAATAGGTGAATGTCGAAGGACCGTCAGACTTTTCGGGATTCTTCGCTACGGCAGACTTCGCTCAGAATGACGAACGTTCCTGTTCCGGCATCCTGAGGCGCAACCAGCGATTATTCAATCCCTCAGGTGCGGGCTTGCTCGATATCGGGGGCCTGGGATTCGACGTATTCGCGGAGCTGGCGCTTGAGCCGGCTTTCGATCTGGCGCACGCGTTCGCGGCTGATGCCGAATTGTTCGCCCATCTCCTGCAGCGTCATCGGCTCTTCGGCCAATAAGCGATGGCGGAAGATCCCGAGTTCCTTGCCGCTCAGGGTCTTGGCGAACTCCTCGACCTTGTCGCGCGCGAATTCGCGGAACTGCGCCTCGGCAAGCTCGTTCTCGGGGTTCTGCGCCGGGTCGGGCAGAACGTCGAGCAGGTGGGTTTCCTCGTCGGTGCCGACCGGCTGATCGAGCGACAACTCGCTATGGCCGAGCCGCCCCTGCATCTCGACCACTTCGCTCTCCTTGACGCCGAGGCGCTGGGCGAGCAGCAGCGGCTGGGGGCTGATGCCCTCGGCCTGCAGGCGATCCATCTCCTTGCGCAGGTTGAAGAAGAGCTTGCGCTGCGCCTGGGTGGTGCCGATCTTGACCAGCCGCCAATTGTTGATCAGATAGCGGTAGATATAGGCGCGCACCCACCATACCGCGTACGACGGGAAGCGGATGCCGCGGTTCGGGTCGAAGTTCTTGACCGCCTCCATCAAGCCGACGTTGCCCTCCTGGATCAGGTCGAGCAGGTTGCGCGAGGCGCGGGCGAACTCGTAGGCGATTTTCACCACCAGGCGCAGGTTGGCGGTTACCAGCCGATAGGCGTCGCCCGGCTCGTGATGCTTATGGTAGCGGCGCGCGATCGCGATCTCCTCCTCGCGGGTCAGCAGCGGGAAACGCCGGATCTCGGCCAGATAGCGGCTCAGCGGATCGAACGGGACCAGCGCGCCGCCCTCGGCGCGCGCCTCGCCGGCGGTCTCGGCGCCGGCCTCAACCGCATCGGCGCTCGCGGCCGGCTCGCCGTAGTCGTCGGATTCCTCCAGCTCGATCGGGCGCCCGGCAGGAGCCACCTCGGGGAGATTCCCGGACTCCCCCGCGCGCTCAAGGTCGGGATTCAGTGCAGGCGTTTCGGGCGCCCGTTCCACCGCGGGCTGAGCGCTCCTGCGTGATGACTTGCGGGTCGCTTTGCTACGCTTGCGTTCCACCGCGAAATCTCCATTGCAGGCAGCCAATCCGCATGGCACCGGGCGGCACCGCCCGGGAACGATGAGGTCCGGCCGGCGTCAGGATTCGCGCGGCGGCCGCTCCAGGACGACCTGGGAGGCGGCGATTTCGCGCAGCGCGGTGACGACTTCCTTGTTGTCCGATTCGACCAGTGGACGGGCGCCTTTGAGCAATTGTCTGGCGCGGCGAGCCGCCGCCAGCACCAACTCAAAGCGGTTGGGGATCTTTTCCAGGCAGTCTTCGACAGTTACTCGGGCCATAAGTGATCGATTCTCCGGCCATCGATCCGGCCTGTCAACAACGGGCAAGGCCGGCAGTCAAAGCTCCTCGATAACGGCGGCCAGGCCGCCAAGAATCGCGGCGACTTCGGCGGGACTCTCGACGCGGTAGCGCGCCGCGCTCTCGCCCTCGCCATCCACCATTACCGTCACACCGCGGCCGGCGAGCGCCCGAAATGCGTCTTCATCGGTCAGATCGTCGCCGAAATAGACCGGAAAAACTGTTCCGCCAACCCGCTCCACGAGCCGCATCACCGCCGCACCCTTGTCGGCGCCGCGCGGCGCCGCCTCGGCCACCTTCTTGCCGTGCTTGAGTATCAGATGGCCCGCCTCGCGTTCGACGAAGCGTTCGAACTCGCTCACTACCGGCTGCGCCAGGGCAGGGTCGGCGTTGCGATAATGGAGCGCAACGGCGAGCCGCTTGTCCTCGACCACGAGCCCGGACCCGCCGGGGATCCGCTCGCGAAGCCATCGCCGCACCCGCTCGAGCTGCCGCAATGCCGCCTCAAGACCGGCAGCGACTTCGCGGCGGCCGTCGGGATCCGCCAGCTCCAGCCCGTGCACTCCGACCAGATAGAGACCGCGCTGGACGCCGAGCAGGCGCGCGAGCTCGGAGAGGCCCCGGCCACTGATGACGGCGAGGTCGATTCGATCGCGCCGGGCCGCGAGCGCAACCAGCGCGTCGCGAGCCTCGTTGAGCGGCCAGGCGGCAGCGGGATCGCTCACGATCGGAGCAAGCGTGCCGTCATAGTCGAGCATCAGCAGAAGGCGGCCGCGAGCGGCGATATCATTCAGCAGGCCGTTGGGGAACGGGACCGGAATATTACCGGGCGGAGACACCGGCAAAACTTTCCATCGGCGGCGCGGCGCTCTCGGCCAGCGCGCTCAGAAACTTCGCCGACCAGTACTCGAGGTCGTTGGCGTTGATCTTGGAGCGCATCGCACGCAGCCGCGCGGCTTTCTCGGCGGGATTCATCTCGATCGCCTGGCGCAGCCGGCGCGCGAGCGCGTCGATATCGTACGGATTCACCAGCAGCGCCTCGGTCAGCTCCTCGGCCGCGCCGGCGAACTCACTCAGAATCAGCACCGCGTCGTCAGAGAGATGGGAGGCGACGAATTCCTTGGCCACCAGGTTCATCCCGTCGCGCAGCGGCGTCAAAAGCGCGATATCGGCGGCCTGGTAATAGGCCACCAGCTCCTCGGCGTTGAACTGGGTATAGAGGTAGCGAATCGGCACCCATCCTTCGGAGGAAAAGCGTCCAACCACGCGCCCGACCTGCTCGTCGAGCTGGCGCTTCAAGAGCGCATAGTCGGCGACCTTGGTGCGCGAGGGCACCGCGATCAGCACCAGGGCGACGCGCCGATGGTAGGCAGGGTTGTTCTCCAGGAAGCGCTCGAAGCCGGCCAGGCGCTCGATGATGCCCTTGGTGTAGTCGAGCCGATCGACGCCGAGCACGACGATCGGCGAGCGCAGTGCGCGGCGGATTCGCTCGGCGCGCTCGCGCACCCGCTCGCTTCCCGCCAGCGACGCGAAGTAGTCGGCGGGGATCCCGAGCGGAAAGGCGCCGACCCGGACGCGACGCTCGCCGACGGTCACCTCGCTCGACTGGCGGTTGACGCTCAAGCCCATCACGCGCTCGCAGCAGTCCAGGAAATGTTTCACGTAGGCGCTGGTGTGAAACCCAATCAGGTCCGCACCCAGCATCCCGCCGAGCAGCTCGCCGCGCCATGGCAGGATGCGGAACAGTTGCTCGGGCGGAAACGGCACATGCCAGAAGATTCCGATCGGCAGCCCGGGCCGCCGTTCGCGGAGCATCCGCGGCACCAGCGCGAGATGGAAATCCTGCACCCAAATCTGATCGTCGGGCAGCGCCTCGGCCGCGGCCATCCCAGCGAACATGCGGTTGACGTTCTGATACTGGTTCCAGTAGGCGGTGCTGAAGTGGCAGTTCGAAATCATGTAGTGCATCAGCGGCCACAGGCCCCGATTGCACATGCCGTAGTAATAGTTCGAGACATCGCGTTCGCTGAGCGGCGCGAAGATCAGGGCGAAGCGCGGATCGTCGGCCGGCAACAGCAGGCGCGCCGGGGTTTTGTGGCCGCCCGACCAGGCGATCCACAGGCCGCCGTGATGCTCGAGCAGGCGCAGGAAGGTCGAGCCGACGCCGCCGACAGTAGGCTCGATGCGCTCGCGGCCGTTTTCGCGCACCAGCCGGATCGGCGCGCGGTTCGAGATTACGATCAGACGACGACCGTCGCCGCGGACCCCGATCGCGTTGCTGATTACCGGTGTGCCCCCTGCGGTGGTCCCGTTCATCACAACCTCGCTCACAATTCGGGTGCCTATGAAAGAATGCTCCCGGACGTCCCAAACGAGGGGCATCGATAAAACAAAGGGAAGGACCGAAGTAATGTAGCGCCCCTGCACGGTGGCGGGCAAGGCAATCGTGCTAACGCCTCGCGGCCGCCGGGAGGCGTCAGCACGAGTCGAGGCGCGTCGGCAGATGGGTAGCCTATGTCGCGGGCGCCGCCATCAGTCGGCGCCCGCGCGCAGGCTGGGAGGGCAAACGCCCGGACTCGCGCGGAGCCAGTCCGGGCGTCGCCTGCTGCGAATCGTTCAGCGCTACTTGTTGGGCTGCGGCGTCACCCTCAGATACGGCCGCAATTCCTTGTATCCCTTGGGGAACTTCTGCTTGAGCTCGGCCGGATCCTTGAGCGCCGGCACGATAATCACGTCCTCGCCGTCCTGCCAATTCACCGGCGTCGCCACCTGGTACTTGTCGGTCAGCTGCAGCGAATCGATCGCGCGCAGAATCTCCTGGAAGTTACGCCCGGTGCTCGCCGGATAGGTGATAATCGTACGGATCTTCTTGTTCGGGTCGATGATGAAGACTGAACGGACCGTCAGCGTGTCGTTGGCTTCCGGATGGATCATGTCGTAGAGCTGGGCGACCTTGCGATCCGCGTCGCCGAGGATCGGGAAGTTCATCCGCGTGCTCTGCGTCTCCTCGATATCCTTGATCCAGCCGCGATGCGAATTGACGTCGTCGACGCTGACGCCGATCACCTTGCAGTTGCGCCGGTCGAACTCGCCCTTGAGCTTGGCGACCATCCCCAGTTCCGTGGTGCAGACCGGGGTGAAATCCTTGGGATGGGAAAACAGGACGGCCCACTTGTTGCCGATCCACTCATGGAAGCGAATCGTCCCGTCGGTTGATTCCTGCGTAAAGTCGGGGGCTACCGAACCGATATGGAGTGCCATACTTCCTCTCTCCTTTGACTGCGCGCTGGGCTATCTTTTGGCTTTCCTACCAAGATGTCTGCTTTCCGGCAAGCTCGTTAAACTGATTTGACGGCGCCGAAATTGCGGCCTTATTTTCGATGCTGCCGGATAAAGATAACTAGAAGTACCAGTAAAGTTATATATTCACAACCACGACCGGCCGGGGTTCTTCGACCGTTCTCGATCAGCGCTTCTTGCGACGTCCGCGCGCCTCACGGACTTGCGCCTTGAGCCGTTTCTCGCGCCGCTTGCGCCGCCGCTTGATCTCTTTGCGTCTCTCGCTGGCCATCCGGATTTTTTTCCGCTCCTCTCTCGATCGGTTCGACGGTTTCGCGTCGTCGGCCGAGAACAGCATTATCGCCGAATCTGAACCCGGCTCAAGTCCCCCCGGGGATTGCGATGGCGCTTGCGAATTGCATGGCGCCGGGCCAAGCTAAGGCCGGCCTGCGCGGGATTTTCCCATGTCTGATCGCGAAGCAGTGATCGAAGCCAATCACGCCTTCTACCGCGCCTTCGAGAGCCTCGATTCCGAAAAGATGGAGTCGCTATGGCTCAAAGACCCGCGGATCATCTGTATCCATCCGGGATGGCCGGAGCTCGCCGGATGGGGTCCGATCATGAGCAGCTGGGAGCGGATTTTCGAGAACGCCTTCGAAATGAAGTTCGAGCTCCGGGTGGTCGACGCGCGCGTCAATGCCGACCTCGGCTTCGTGGTGGTCGAAGAGCATCTCACCCAGCGCGGCTACGAGGGCGTGGTCAAGGCCAAGGTCCTGTCCACCAACGTCTTTGAGCGGGCCGGGACGCAATGGTGGATGGTGCTGCATCATGGGTCGCCCGTGATGGCGCCGCCCGCAGATGAACCGCCGGTCCAATGAAGCGCGCCCGCGGAGCGAACTTGATGCTGCGCCGATCTCCAGCCTTACGCCGCGTTACAGCGGGATAAAGCGGCGGCGCGAGGCGAACGTGTCGCGATAGCCAGCGCCCAGCGCGCGCTCCTCGGCCGGAATCCTGACCGCCAGAATCATCGCGTTCGCGATCGAGAAGCCGACCGCCGTGTACCAGTTCGCGCGGATCAGCGGGAGCGCGGCGACTTCGAGCATTACGGCGAGATAATTCGGATGGCGCATGAATCGATACGGCCCGCCGGTCACCGGCGGCGCGTCGGGCATCACGATGATGCGGGTGTTCCAGCGCTCCCCGAGCGTCCAGACCGCCCAGTAGCGCAGCACCTGAGCGCCGGCCGCGACCGCCAAGGCGCCGGCCGACAAGGCGGCCGGTATCACCCTTGTGACCATCAGCGACTCGACGGCGCAGGCGACAAGAAAGGCGGCGTGCAGGATGACCATTGCTTGGTAATGCGCCTGACCGCTCTCCAAGCCGCCGTGCGCGAGGGCGCGGGCGGCATGGCGGCGCGAGATGAAGAGCTCGGCCATCCGTTCGGCGGCGACGAAGGCCAGGATCGCGAGGTAGGCGCGCTCGCCGATCACCATCGGAGCAACACCAGCTCGACGCAGAACCCCGGGCCCATCGCGATCATCAGCCCCCAGTCGCCCCGCAGCGCGCGCTGTTCGTCAAGAAAGCCGCGCATGATGAACAGGATCGACGCGGAAGAGAGATTGCCCGCCGATTCCAGGAAGCGCCACGAGCGCGCGAGGCTCTGCGGCGGCAGTTCCAGCGAGCGCTCGACGGCGCGCAGAATCTTGGGGCCGCCCGGATGCGCGATCCAATGCGCGATGTCGCCGAGCTTAAGGCCGTGGCCGGCCAGGAACGAATCGACGTCGGCGCGGAGGTGCGCGCAGATCAGCTCGGGCAGGCGCGCCGAGAGCACGATCTTGAATCCGCCGGCGACCAGGTCCCATCCCATGATGCGCTCGGTGTCCGGGTAGAGGATCGAGCGCGTGGCGGCGATGCGCGGCGATCGGATCGGCGCGCGGCCGCCGCCCGCAACCAGCGCCGCCGCGGCGCCGTCGCCGAACAGTCCCGAGGCGATGATGTTGGCGGCCGAGAGATCGTCGAGCTGCAGCGTGAGCGAACAGAGCTCGACGCTCACCAACATCGCGACCTCGTGGTCGTAGGCGCGCACGTAGTCCGCCGCGCGGGCGAGGCCCGCGGCGCCCGCGACGCATCCGAGCCCGAAGATCGGCGTGCGCTTGACGTCGCGGCGCATCCCCAGGCGCGTCGCCAGGCCGACGTCGGCGGTCGGCGTGCCGATCCCGGTGACCGTGACGAAGAAGACGTGGTCGACGTCGGCGGGCCGCAGCCCCGCGGCCTCCAGCGCCTCGCGCGCCGCCGCCTCGGCCAGCTCGGGCGCGACGCGCAGCCAGGCGTCGTTGGCCGCGGCGAACGAGGGCAGCGGATAATCCTCGAACGGCAGCGCGAGATAGCGGCCGCTGACGCCGAGCGCGCTCTGGATCCGATCGAAGCGCTCGGTCGAGGCATGCTTGTGCGCCCAGACCTGGCGGAGGGCGGCAGTCAGCCGCTCCTGGGCGACGTAGTTGGTCGGCAGCGCCGTGCCGATCGCGGCGATATAGGGCGATGCGGTCGTCATCAATTCAACAATGGGCGCGCCGCGCCGATAGTTCCAGCCCGGCGTATTCCCCGGAAAAAGCGGCGGCGCTCAGCCCGCGCGCATCGCACGCACCAGAATTTCCGCCAGCTCCGGGCGGGTAAATTCGGGGGGCGGAGCTTCGCCGCGCCGCAGCATCTCGCGCACTTTGGTGCCCGAGAGCAGCAGCCGATCCGCGTCGCCATGCGGGCAGGTCTTGTACGACGCCATCGCGCCGCAGCGCCGGCAATAGAAGGTGTTCTCAAAGCACAGCGGCGTGATTCCGATCTCCTCGGGCGTGAAGCGATCGAAAATTTTCTGCGCGTCGTAGGTGCCGTAGTACGAGCCGACACCGGCATGGTCGCGGCCCACGATGAAATGCGTGCAGCCGTAATTGCGCCGCACGATGGCGTGCAGAATCGCCTCGCGCGGCCCGGCGTAGCGCATATGCGCCGGCATCACCGCCAGCAGCGCGCGATTCTTCGGATAGTAGAGCTCGAGCAGCACGCGATAGGTCTCCATCCGCACCGCGGCCGGCACATCGTCGCCCTTGGTTTCGCCGACCAGCGGATGGAGCATCAGGCCGTCGCAAACCTCGAGTGCGATCTTCTGGATGTATTCATGCGCGCGATGGGTCGGGTTGCTGGTCTGAAACGCAACGATCTTTCTCCATCCGAGTTCGCGGAACGCGGCGCGCGTCGCGCGCGGCTCGCGCGGATACTCAAGAAACGTGCGGCCCGGGATTTCAGCGAACAGGATCGGCCGCCCGGCGACGCACGTGGCATGCGCCTCCAGCACGTTTTTGGCTCCGGGATGGGCCTCCTCAGCGGTGCCGAAGACCGCCTCGGCCTCGCGGCGCCGATCGACGCGGAAGATTTCGCCGATCTTGAGGATCGCGATACGCTCGCCGGTGGGCGCGGCCAATGCGGCCTCGACGCCCGGCTTCAACCCGCGCGCCTCGCTCTCCGCGATCCCGAGCGTGATCGGCACCGACCACGGCACGCCCGAGGCAAGCCGCATCGCGTCGCGGCTCTGCACATAGTCGGCCTCGCCCATGAAGCCGGTGAGCGGCGTGAAGGCGCCGGTCGAGAGCATCTCGAGATCCGCCAGGTCGCGCGCATTGAGCGTGATCAGCGGCAGCTTGGCCGCCGCCGCACCCAGCGCGGCGCGTTCGCCGGCCGGCGCGGCCAGGTCCACCAGCGGGCCGCCGCCATGCGGCGTGATTGCGTCTTTGGCCGCCGCGCCGCTCATCGCGCAGCCCGCTTTCCGGCGGTTTTTCCGGCCGTCGCAGCGCCGATGATATAGCCGCGATTCTCAAGCGTGCCGATCAGCTTGGCTAGGCTCTCTTCGACCGCCTCGCGATCGCTTTCGACCACGAGTTCCGGGTCGAGCGGCTCCTCATACGGGTCCGAGACCCCGGTGAAGTGAGCGATTTCCCCGCGCAGCGCCTTTTCGTAAAGCCCCTTGACGTCGCGCCGCACCAGCTCATCGAGCGCGCACTTCACATAGACTTCGACGAAGCGATGATGCGCCCGGCGCACCTCATTGCGAATCTCGCGATAGGGCGAGATCGCCGCCGAGATCGCGACCACGCCGTTGCGCGACAGCAGCCTGCAGACGTAACCGATGCGCCGGATATTCGTGTCGCGGTCTTCCTTGGAGAAACCGAGCCCTTTCGACAGATTGGTGCGCACCTCGTCGCCGTCGAGAATCTCGACCCGATGGCCGCGCTCGCGCAGTTCCAGCGCCGCCAAATTCGCCAGCGTCGATTTGCCCGCGCCGGAAAGACCGGTAAACCAAAGCGTGAATCCTTGTTCCTCAGACACTTCTACTACACCCTCGTTCTGATTTTGCTTAAGGCTAGCCTAACGAAATTTCAGGACTACGGTCCTCGTGAATCGGAATTGCCGGTACGCACGGGCGTCCGGCTAAAGATTAACCGGAATCGGCGGCTGTTCAAGCCATTGGAACGGTCCTTCCTGATCGTTCCCGACCGCCGCCTGTGTCAGCCGCGCCGCCTCCGCGGCCAGATCGTCGAGGCGCGCGCGTACCCGCACGACCTCTCCGATTATAACGATCGCGGGCGAGGCCGGCCGGCGTTGTTCGATAATCTGCGGGAGGGTCCCGACGGTGCCGGTCAGAAGGCGCGAATCGCTCATGGTGCCGCGCGAAATCACCGCCGCCGGAGTCGCCGCATCGAGCCCATGGCGAACCAGCTCCGCGCAGGTCGCCGCCAGGTTCCCGAACGACATGTAGAACACGATGGTCTGGCCGGCGGCGGCGAGGCGCGCCCAATCCGGGCTGCCGCCGCGGGTATGGCCGGTGGTCAGCACGCACGCATGGGCGTGGTCGCGATGGGTCAGCGGGATACGCGCTTCGGCGGCGCATCCGGAGGCCGCCGTGATTCCGGGCACCACCCGATAGGCGACTCCGGCCTGCGCCAGCGCCTCCATCTCTTCGCCCGCGCGTCCGAAGACCAATGGATCGCCGCCCTTGAGGCGCAGCACGCGCTGGCCCTGGCGCGCCTTTTCGATCATCAGGCGGTTGAGCTCCTG
>JBGPMT010000057.1:0-12721 GCA_041487135.1 Binataceae bacterium (SeqCode)
GCGGGTGCCACAGCTACGGATCGGCGAGAATTTTCAGATTCGCACCGACATCCTGGAGTACCTGTGCCAGGCGGTGAGAAATCCGCTGGTCTTCGCATCCGATCTCAAGGCGCGCGTCGCCACCTGCCTGCGCATTCGCGATCGGCTGATCGCCGAAATCGAGCGCCGCGGAGTGGAGCCGGTGGTCGGCGGGATGCGAAAGCTGCTGCTGAATGCGGGCCGGCTCGCGCGCGAGCGTTTGCTCGAGCTGCCGGACGGAATCTTCCGCGCGATCATGTTTACCGACAATCTCGGCCGCGAGCTCGGGCTCTCGCGCATCCCAACCACGGTCTTCAAGGAAGGGGATCAGATGACGCTGCTGGTCAACGGCGTCTCGCCCGAGGCTCCGTGCGGAGCGATGAACGCGACCTGGCATCTGGTGCGCGCTGCGCTCGGCGTCTATCTGTTCAGTTACTTCTTTCGCGGACTGCCGCCCAACGCCGGCCTGCTGGAACCGGTGCGGGTATTGGTGGAAGGCCCGTCGATTCTGAACGCGACCGGCGACGTCGCGCGCGGCTTCGGCACGCAGACCGCCGCCTGCGTGGTCCAGAATCTTCACGTCATCGGTTCGAAGATCGCTTACGCGGGCGGCTACTACGAGTCGGTGACCACGCCCTTCTCGCGCAATCCACAGCTCTACCTGTTCGCCGGCGAAAACCGCCGCGGCTACCAGCAGGCCAATATTTCGGCGCTGAGCAACGCGGCGGGGCAGGGCGCGCAGTTCGATCGCGACGGCGAATCGGCATTCGGCTTCTACTGGGGGGCGTGCGTCGATTCGGGAGAGGCCGAGGCGCTGGATTCGCGCTATACCAACTTCAGGCTGGCCCGCAAGGTCGAGTGCAACGCGCACGGCTTCGGCAAGTTTCGCGGCGGCGCGCCGCTGGCCGAAATCTCGATGAGTTACGGACCGAAGGGTTGCCTGATGACCGGCGCCGGCGCCTGCGACAAGGTCAGCCAGAATCCCGGGCTGTTCGGCGGCTATTCGGGTCCGACCAATCCGCAGGTCGTGATTCGCAACACGAATATCCGCGAGCTGATGGAGCGGGCGGACCGGCGGCTCGACTTTGAGACGGCGTACGATCTGCTCGTCAACCGCCCGGTCGACGGTGACTATCAATTCAGGTCTTCATCGACTGCGACTGAAAAATTTAAGGACGGCGATATCTTCGTCGAAAACGTCAGCGGCGCGGGCGGCTATGGCGATGTGCTTGAACGAGAGCCGCAAGCCGTGCTGGAAGATGTGCGCAGCAGGCTCATCACGCGCGAGGTCGCGGAAAAAGTTTATGGCGTGATCATCGGGCCGGATAACGATCGGATCGATCCGAAGGCCACCGACGAGAAGCGCCGTGCGATTCGCCGCGAGCGGTTCACCCTGGGCAAGCCGTTCGCGGAATTCATCGAGGAGTGGAGCAGGCGGAAGCCGCCGGATGCGATACTGAAACATTACGGCCGATGGCCCGATCCGCGGGTCGAATCGTACCGCGAGCCCTTCTGGGGAATTTACAAACCGGCTTAGGAACGGTATCGCCCGATGTCCGTGATCGATGCAGCGCCCGCACTCGCGAACCGGTTCTATTGCCCGATTCTGTTCAAGTTCGCGGCCCGGCTCGAACAGATGACTTGGTCTGACTTCACGTCCAATCCCGTCGACACGGTCGCGGCGCTCCGAAACGCGCAGACGGCGTCCGGCGCCGACCTGGTCGTCAACTGGTTCGACACCTGGGCCGAATGCGAGGCGCTCGGCGCGGAGGTCGTCCGCGACTCAGACGGTATTGCGCTTTCGTACACGCCGCCGCCGCGGGGCATTGCGCAGGCGCTTACGCTTCTCAAGTCCGAGCTGCTTCCCAGACTGAAGGAGATCGCCGCCCGTTTGCACGCCGACCGCCGGCCGGGAACGCTGCTCGGCGGGTTTCTCACCGGGCCCGGCACGCTCGCTAACCGCATTAGCGGCGCATCGGAGATTGCATCCAATCGCGATGGCAGCTCGGCCGCGGCCGAACGATCGGAAGCGGTGCAGCTCGCCGTCCAATGGGCGATCGAATTGATACGCAGCTACGGCGAAATCGGGCTCGACTTGTCGATCATTGCCGAAGAGGAACCGGGAGCCGGGGCCTTTTATCGCGACCATGCAAAAACCCTCCAGCCGCTCGTCAACCTGTCGCGCTACTACCGCCATCCGCTGATCGTGCTGAACCGCGGGCGGCTCGAGGATGAGCCCGCGGACGCGACGATCGGCGGCGTGCCGCAAATCGGAACAATCAGGATGATCCCCGAAGAGCTGTTCACGTTACCAGGCGAGACCTGGACCGAGCGGCTGAAGCCGATGCTGGGCCGCGCCGAAGCAGGCCGCATCCTGATGCTCTCTTCGTGGGAGGTGCCGGTTGAAGCTGAACCCGAGCGGCTTCGCGAGCTTGGTGCGCGGCTGAAGAGCGGTGGCGCATGAGCGGCGGGCCGGAAGCGGGATCGCGCGGCAACATGTTCACGATCGATATCGATATCGGCAGCACCTGCACGGACGGCTTCTTTACTGACGGCGAAGGGTTTCGCCTCGCCAAAGTCCTGACCACGCCGCACGACCTCGCAGAGTGCACGATCAACTGCATCGCGGCTGGCGCAAAGCAGTTCGGTCTCGAGCTCGGGAGCTTCCTGCGCGACGCGGTGGTGAATCGGCTTTCATCGACGCTCGGAACGAATCTCGTCGTCCAGCGGGCCGGGACGCGCCTGGGTCTGCTGGTCACCAGCGGTCACACGCAGGACCTCTACGGTTCGAGCGCTCGCGCGCCGATTCTGGATCTGTTCGTGCCGTCGGAGATGGTGCTCGGGCTGGACGAGGAGATCGACGGCGACGGCCGGGTTCGCCGCGAGCCGCCGCGCGATCAGGTACTTGCGCAACTGCGAGCGCTGCTGGAGATGGGCGCGCGCATCGTCGTCGTCAGCCTGCGCAACTCCTGGCGCAATCCTCGCAACGAACATCTGGTGCGCGCATATGTTCACGAACGCTACCCGGTGCAATACCTGCGCTCGGTTCCGATCCAGATCGGCAGCGAAGTGGTGCATGCCGCGGACGACCACGCCCGCACCAATTCGGCGGTCCTCAACGCCTATATACATCCGCCGATGGCGCGGAGCCTCTACCGGATCGAGGATCGGCTGCGCGACAACGGCTACAACCGGCCGCTGCTGGTCGTCCATGCGCACGGTGGCAGCGGCAGAATCGCCAAGACGGTCGCGCTCCATACGCTGAGCTCGGGGCCGGCCGTCGCGGTGCGCGGCGCCGCCGAGCTTTGCAGGAGGTTGGGAATCTCCCGTGCACTAACGATCGACATGGGCGGAACCAGCCTCGACGCGGCGGTCATTATCGACCATCAATACCGCCTCCAACGCGGTGCCGGATTCCATGGCGTGAAACTCGCGGCTCCGATGGTCGCGGTCGATTCGATCGCGGCCGGCGGCAGTACCGTTGCCCGGGTCGTCGGCGGACGTGTGAGCGTGGGACCGGAGAGCCAGGGGATCGCGCCGGGACCCGCATGCTACGGCCGCGGCGGTACGGAAGCCACGATTACCGACGTCAACCTCGCGCTCGGTTATATTGATCCCGACTATTTTCTCGGCGGGGCGCTGAAGCTCGATCGCTCCCGCGCCGAACGCGCGATTCAGCGCCACATCGCCACGCCGCTCAAGCTCGAAATCGGTCCGGCAGCATCCTCAGTGCGTGAAACCATCACCGCGCTCATGAGCGAAAAGCTGCGAGCCCTGCTGGCGGAGACGGGGGAGGCGCCGGAGGTTTTCACGATGTTCGTGCTGGGCGGCTGCGGTGCACTGCACGCCTGCGCGCTCGCGGATAACATCGGCGTCGGCTCGATGCTCGCGTTCCCCTATTCATCGGTCTTCTCCGCCTTCGGCGCCAGCACCACCGATGTTCAGCATTTCTATTCGCGTACCCTGATCGTTTCACGTCAGCCGGAAGCGCACGATCGGACCGCGCGAGAGATCGACGCGCTGGTGCTGCAGGCGAGACGCGACATGGAGGTTGAGGGGTTCAGTGATAATCTCGTGACCGCGTCGCTTCGCGCGTTCATCTTGGACGGCGCCGCCGAGCCGATGGTGATCGGACAATGCCGGTTGAGCGAAGTTTCGGGCCGGCGCTGGTCGGATGAGCTGCTGGCGGCAGTGACCAGCAGCGAGGCGCACAACTCCCTGACGGTTGAAATCAGCGTGGTTGCGGAAGCCGGCGTCCCGCATTGGAATCCCATCGGCTCGGCAAACGGTGTCGAGCGCGGGAGTCGCCAACCACCAATCAAGGGCGAGAGAGTCGTCCATTGGAGCGCGCAGGAATCGCTGTTGACGCCGATTTTTGACGATACCCAACTGACGCCGGGCGCGATCATCGACGGTCCTGGAATCGTCGAGTCATCGATCACCAACTATGTAATAGCTCCGGGTTGGCAGTTCAGAGTTGACGAGCGAAATAACTATTTGATGGAGCGAAAGCGCGGCTGACTGACTAATCACTTCGCGCCAATGCAGGAGCGACGCCGGTGAATCAAACCATACAGCCATTGTCAGGAGTGCGCGTTGTCGAAGCCGGCAGCTTTATAACGGCGCCGTTCGCCGCGATGTTGCTGGCTGACCTTGGCGCGGAGATTATCAAAATCGAGCGGCCCGGGTCGGGCGACCCGTTCCGCAGTTTCAAAGGCGGTCTCTATAGCCCCCATTTTCGCGCCTACAACCGGAACAAGCGGAGCGTGAGCCTCGACATTACGCATGCCGCCGGCAAGGCGGTGCTGATGCGTCTCATCGAGCGCGCCGATGTGCTGATCGAAAACTTCCGCCCAGGCTGGATGGAGCAGGCGGGTTTCGCGTACGAGGTCGTGAGCGGGCTGAACCCGCGACTCATCTATTGTTCGATTACCGGATTCGGCGCAAGCGGTCCTTACAGGGACCGCCCGAGCTACGACACGGTCGGCCAGGCGCTCAGTGGATTGCTGAGTTTGTATGTTGATCCGGCCAATCCACAGTTGACGGGTACCGCAGCCTCCGACGCGGTCACGGGGATGTACGCGTGTTACGGAATTCTTGGCGCTCTGATGATGCGGGAAAAGACCGGCCGCGGCACGCGCCTGGAAACCACCATGCTTAACGCGACGATGGCGTTCATCGAGATCTGGTTCGTCGAGTATTTCCTGACCGGGAGCGCACCCGGAATTCATCATAAGTCGCGTGTCAATCAATCGTTCGCGATGCGCTGTGCGGATGGGAAGCTGATCGCGCTCCATCTTTCATCGCCGCCGAAATTCTGGGATTCGCTGCTGGCCGCAATCGAAGCGCCGCAACTCGCGGCCGACGAGCGCTTCAGCTCGCGCACCGCGCGGATCGATCACTACGAGGAACTGCGTCGCGAGTTGGCTGCGATCTTCGGGCGCCTTCCGCGCTCCCACTGGACCGCACGGCTCGAGAAAAATGACGTTCCTTTCGCGCCGATCTATACGCTCGACGAGGTTCCCAATGATCCGCAGGTGCGCTTCATGGGGCTGTTCGAGGATCTGGTGCATCCCACAGAGGGGGCCACGCGGATAGTTCGGCGTCCCGTCGCGTACAGCGAAAGCCGGGAATTCCCCGCAATCGCGCCTCCAACTTTGGGCGAGCATACCGATGCAATCCTCACGGAGCTTGGCTACTCGTCTGCCGAGATCGAGCGGATGCGCACGGATAAAGTTATCTGAACGCCGCCGGCCGCTTCTCCGTCGTTGACAGTCCGTACGAACTGGCGTTAGGTCGTTTTTTCCCCGGTTGCGGAGCGAGTCACGCTAGGAGCCGATCTTTATGACGAGAGTGGGTTTTATCGGTCTCGGCCAGATGGGCAAGGCGATGGCGCTTAACCTGGTCGGTGCATTCGATTTGATGGTTTATGACCTGCGCGCGGAACCGCGCAATGAATTGGCCGCGCTCGGCGCCAAGGTCGCCGGCTCGCCCGCCGAGGTGGGTCGGCACGCGGAAGTTACCGAAATAGCGGTGGTCGACGATCCCCAACTGGAGCAGGTGGTAATCGCGGAGGGCGGCGTGCTCGAGACCGCCGCGCCCGGTTCGATTCTTGCCGTTCACAGTACGGTCCGTCCGAGCACGGTGAAAAAGATCGCGGGCCTTGCCATAGGCAAGGGCGTCGAGGTGCTGGATGCGCCGGTGAGCGGCGGTGATATCGGCGCCCGTGAACGTCGCCTTTGTTACATGGTCGGCGGCAACCGGCAGGCCTACGAGCGTTGCCGGACGATATTTGCGACTTCCGGCGGGGTCAACATTTTTTACCTTGGGGAGCTCGGGATGGGCCTCGCAGCCAAGCTCTGCCATCAGGTAATCACCAGCCTCAACCGGCTCTCCGCGTACGAGGGGATGTTGCTTGCCGGGCGTGCCGGGCTGATACCGGAAAATCTGAAAGAGGTAATCCGGGCCGCGACCGGATGGAGCCGGGCGGTGGAATCCTGGAGCGACGCCAAGCTTCCCGCCCATCACGCTGAGATGCTTTACAAGGATCTGCACCTAGCGATCGAACTGGCTAACAAACTGGGTATCGCCTTACCGACGGCGGCCTTCGCGCAGCAATGGTATCAGGCCGCCCGCGATCCCAAGTGACTAGAAGAAAATGCTTAGATTCTGGGCGAGTAATACACTTTGCGATAGCCAGATTGTTCTTCTGGCGATCTGCAATCGACGCTCATCGACCCTTCTCAATAGGCTTTCGCGCCGGCCAACAAAAAACGTCTGGTCGGTTTCCAGCCGGTTTTGGTAGATCAGGAACCGGTCTCGCGCCGTGACTTCGGACGCCGATGGGGCGCTAATCTGCACGTTCGTGATCAGACGGCAGACGCGGGAGGCCGGCTCTTCCGCCCAGTGCTCGCCGGTGTTGATCTGTCTCACCCGCTGCGCGAGGGTCGTCTTGTCGTCGTCGAACCAGCAGACCTCCCGTCCGGCGTGCGTAATCTCGCTGCCCCTGGCTGCGGCGCTGACGCTCCTCGAGATCGGCATCACATACTGAACGTCGTCGGTGAGCAACTCCAGCCAATCGTCGAAGCGCCGCTCGTCGAGCAACTCGGCTTCATGGAAAAGAAACTGTTCGACTTCCTTCAACAGATCGATATCAATCGCCTTGGTCGGGATGGATGGCACTCGGGATCTCCTGCGCGATCTCGCTATAGCCTGCATGATCTCGAACGGGGGGGCGCTACGCCTCAGTCGCCGTTATTCATTAGCTGAAGCCAGCGGGCGTAGAATCCGCGCTGGGCGCCCTCCGACGGAGCGCTGAGGTCTTGCATCACCACCACACCTGGAATCAGCGGGTCAGACGGCAGTTGGCGCCCGAAACCAAGTTGGTAATTGAATGGATAGCGGCTGGCGATGACGCCGCGGGTGGCTTCCGTGGCGGTGCGCCAGTTTTCCATGTCGTCCTGCTCCGTCATCCCGCTGGGACCCGCGTAGCGCACGAAGTAGCGGCGGAGAATATTCTTTACTTCCTCCGGGGCCTCCCGGTCGACCAGGTAGAAGCGCCAGATCTCGGTTTGGAGCGGACCGCGCGGGTGCCATAGCGCGATAGTGCGTGGCTGGAAGCCCTGCAGCGAGGCATTTGGAAAGATGGTGCCGGGGCCGCCCCAGATCGCCGGCCGATCACCGTGATGCCGCTGCCGCTCGGCGTATGCGCGTTTAAAATAGTGCGCCACCGGCGGATAGTTCGCGAAGACCGCCAAGTCGCCGCCGCTAATGCGGGCGCAGGCACCGTGCCCCAGCCCCGGAAATGTAACGTCGATGATGCGCATCCCCTCGATATCGCGCCGTCCCTTGCCGCTCGGACCGATCGCCGCCAGGTCGACCGAGCGATGGCTGGGGTTGTGATAGTGGTCGACGCAGAAGTTCTCGGCGCCGAACTTCCAGTTGCTCGCGACGATCCACTTCTGAATCCCGCCGATTACCTCCGAGCCGCCCTCCCCGCCGTCGCTCGAATCCAGGGCCAGGTCGAGATAGAACTTCATTCCGCCCAGGTAATCGAGAAACGACGGCGCCGAGGCGTCCCACGTCGCCCATATCGAGCCTTTGTAGTTGGCAAGCTGGGCGACTTCGATCAGGCCCCATCGCGACCGATCCAGTTGCCCCTCATATCCCTCTTGGTAGTGCGGAACGCCGATCAGCCTGCCCGCCGTATCGTAACTCCATCCGTGGTAGGAGCAGTAGAATGCCGCCGTGTTGCCCTGATCGTAACGGCAGACCCGCGTGCCGCGATGACGGCAGCTGTTCAGCATCACGTGGATCTTGCCGGCCTTGTCGCGCGCCAGAATCACCGACTCTTCGCCCATGTACGAAGTGAAGAAGTCGCCCGGGCTAGGAATCAGGCTCTCGTGACCGACGAACAGCCAATTGCGTGCGAAGATCTTTTCCTGCTCGAGTTGATACAAATCCGGATCGCTGAACAGCTTGCGGCTGATCATACCGCGTTTCAGGTCGACCATTTCCTGAAGCGAATGTTTCAATGCGTCCACCTGGGCCTCTTGGCGTTTGCGATGACCGTCGATTAGCCGCTAAGAACCGTTGGCCGCTGCATATCGATATTTGACCTACGGGCCGAAAACTACAAGGTTCGCGTATCCCTAGTACCGGGCCGGGCAGAAGAAACACTGTCAGACCGTTTCCTTGCCATTGTTGTTTAATGCTCCTATCCTGCGGCTATCGGATCGCCGTCAGATCGAAAGCGAATCGGAGGTGAACTATGGATTTCACGCGCAAGGATGCCAAGAAATGGGCTAACCATCAGGTTCGCGACTTCTACATGTGTCCGCTGACCCCGGTCGGCAACGACCTGGTCTTCGACGAACGCGGCATCCGCGAAAATATCGAGAAGTACGCCGAGATTGGGCTCAACGGATTGGTGGTCGGCGGTTTCATTTCCGAATGCTGGAACGTGAAGTTGTCCGACTGGATGCGCTACCACGAGGTGGTCGCGGAGGCCAACCGGGGCCGCATGGACCTCTGGACCATCATCCTTGATCCCAGCGTTCATCAGGCGCTGGAGAAGATGGCTTTCGTCGAGAAGCTCGGGTTTTCCGGCGCCGAGGTTATCAACCCGATAGTCCAGCTCCGGACCGACGACGAGATCTACGAATACTTCAAGTACATGACCGATCATTCCGGCCTCGCAATCTGCCTCTACCGGACGCCGGTTTCGGGCAAGGTGCTCGGCTTCGAGTTGATGGAGCGGTTGTCGAATATCGATACGGTGGTTGCGGTCAAGCAGGGCAATCTCAACCGCGCCGAGACGTTGAAACTCAGGCGGATGCTGCGGCCGGATTTTATCGTTTCCGATCCCTCGGAACATTTTTTCCTCGACGACCTGAGACACGGCGGCCAGGTCATCTGGGGCGAGCTCTCCTACATCCTGTACGGCAAGCAGCGACACCTGATGCGCGCCTACATGGATCTCGCTCGCGCCGGCAAGTGGGAGGACGCGTACCAGAAATGGGCCGAACTCACGCCGGCACGCCAACTGTTCGAAGATATCTTCGTATGGGAAATCGTAAGGACCGCTACCTATGCGGGCGCGCTCGGCAGCCTGAAGGTCTGGTACGAAGCGATTGGCCTGAAGGCTGGTCAGATGCTTCCGCCGGTGCGGAATTTCCCTCGTGACAAAGCGGAGGCATTGGTCGCCAAGCTCCACGAAATTGGCGTGTGCTGAAGTCGATAGCCCAAGCTGACGCAACGTGGATCCCGTAAGAATCGTCATCCTTGGCGCGGGAGGGCTGGGATCGCTGGTCGGAGGCTACCTGGCTCAGGGCGGCGTGGACGTCACGCTGATCGGCCGCGCGCCCCATGTCGAAGCGATAAGGCAGAGGGGCCTGGAAATCAGCGGCATCCGCGGCCGCGTCGTCGTCAAACAAAACCTTGCTGCGATTACCTCGCCGGAACAGGCGCAGGGCAATTTCGACTATTTTCTCCTTACCGTAAAGGGCAAGGACACGGACAGCGCGCTCGCGCAAGCCGGGGCGCTGCGCGGCCGCGTAGCGACCGTCTTCTCGCTGCAGAACGGCATCGACCACGACGAGAAGCTGGTTCGATGGGCCGGCGTGGAGAAGGTAATCGGCGCTTCGACGATCGAAGGCGGCACGCTCGGCGAGCCGGGCACGGTGGTCAACACTCTGACCACGCCCGTCACCGCCTATTTCGGCGAGCTCGATGGCCGAACCACGGATCGCGTCAGGCGCATCGTCGAGGCCTTCAATCGCGCGGGGCTCCCGACCAAAGCGGTCGAAAACGTAGTGCAGGTTGAATGGGAGAAGCTGTTCCAGATCGGGCTCGCCTCGGGGTTTTCGGTCGCCGCGCTGGCCGCGCTGCCCGACTTGCGGATCGGCGACGGCTTGATGGTTCGCGAAGGCGCCGAGCTTTATGTGCAGCTGGCGAAGGAACTGCTGGCGGTCTACAAGGCGATGGGTTATCGGCCGCAGAACTTCTATGCGCCCGCATCGCGGCTGAAGGAGCTTGACGATTTCGCTTTCGACCAAGCGGTCGAAGCCGCGATCGAGCAGGGGCGGAGGTTCAAGGCCGACGCCGGACGGGGGCGCACCTCGATGCATAACGACCTGCTGCAACGGCGCAAGACCGAGGTCGACTTCATCTTCAAACCGATTCTCGAGAAAGCACGCGAGCTGGGGATCGGGATTCCGACAGTCGAGGCCATCTACCGGATCATCAAGACGCTGGACTCCAACCTGTAAAAGCGGACCTACTGATGGTTCGTCAGCGGGGCAGGTGCGGCAACACCCGCTCCGCCATCAACCTCATCGATGCGGACACCTGTTCGTGGCTGAGGCCGCCGATATTGATCCAGGCCAGAATTTCGTCGAGTTTGAGTTCCTCGCCGAGTTGCAAAAGTCGTTCGCATACCGCGGCCGGCTCACCGCACACGGCGTAGTCGCTCAGCACCCGCTCGTAGGTCAGCTCCTTCATGAAGCCGCTTACCTGATCGTAAACCTTGAACTGCTCGGGCAGGCCCTTGCGCCGCATGAGCTGGACCATCAGCCTGCCAATGGTTTCGTAGTAGGACATGATGCTGCTGCGCGGGATGCTTTCCGCGTCCTTGCGGTTTTGCGCCACGAACAGCGGAAGCAGCAGCGAGACGCGCGGGGCCGACGGGGAGTGACGCGCCCGCTCGCGATAACCCTCGAGCATTTCCTTAATCACCGGCAGCGGCGTCACCTGCGCCGGACACATGACGTTGTAGCCGTGTTCTCCGGCGCTCAGAAAGGAGCCCGAGCTGACAGCGCCAATGTAGATTGGAGGATGCGGCTTCTGAACGGGCTTGGGCACCACCTCGAGATCGTCAAATGAAAAGAAATTGCCCTTGTAGGTTACGCTGGGCTCCGTCCACGCACGCCGGACGATTTCGAGGCATTCGTCGAACCGCTGGCGGCTCTCGTCGAACGGCACGGCGAATCCCTCGTAGACTCGCGTGAAGGGATGACCGCGACCGGCTCCGAAGTCGAAACGGCCGTTACTCAGGATGTCGAGCGTGGCCCCCTCCTCGGCCAGGCGCAGCGGATGATGAACCGGAAGGATATGGACACCGATGCCGAGCCGGAGCCGGCGGGTGCGGGCTGCGATCGCGGATGCGACCAGTTGCGGCGCCGGCATCACCGAGAAATCACGCGTGAAATGAAGCTCGGCCAGCCAGAACGAGTGAAAGCCAAGCTGGTCGGCAAGCTCGCCCTGTTCAACTATCTCCCGATACGCTTCGGCCACCGGCTTGTCGGGCGGACATTGAAGTTCCGAAAAGAGTCCTACATCCATCGGCGCATCCTCGCGGCATGCCTGGATGGAGTCAAGCGCGTGAGCCGCCGGTACCCCTTAGGCTCGCGAATAGAACTATCGGAACCGGGTCTCAACTTCCGCTAGACAAAAAATGTCAGAAGTCCGGACAGCAGCACGTGATCGAGCATCACCTTTCGCGAGGCAACGCGCCAGCCGCCGTTGACCTTGCGCAATCGATCTTCACGCTGTCCGACGAAGAATCTTTCTGAATCCTCATGCCTGGCATGGAACAGCAGCAGGTTGGAAATAACCTCCAGCTCGTCAGGCCGTTCGGCGACAATCACTACGTTGGTTATGAAGCGTCGAATTCGCGACGGCGGCAGCGCTGCGTGTACGAGACCCGTTTCCAACCTCTCGATTCTGGTGGAGAGAAACTCCGGGTCGTCATCGGCCAGCGGCGCTTCATCTTCCTTGTGGAGTGTTTCGATGCCCGCACTACCGAGCTGCCGCGCTGACACGGCGTACCGTGCATCAGAGGTAAACAGTTCGCGCCACTCATGGAGTCGGCTGCGATCCAGCAGCAAAGCTTCTTGGTAATAGAACTGCTCGATTTCATGCTGTAATTCTAATGTCGCCATGCGATGGCCCAGTTGCCCGACCGCGCCTGATTAGTCGTTAGTCGTACGCGGTCATCAGCTCTGCCCAGTAACTATAGAACTTGCGCTGGCAGTGTTCGGAAATCCGATACCCGAAGTATCCCGGATAACCTTCCGGTTGTGCTGACGCCTCATGTCCTATTCCCATCTGATAATTGGAGAGGCAGCTCTGGCCGATGACGCCCTTGGTGGCGGCGGTCAACTGCTCGAAATTGTCGGTATCATCTTCGCCGAAAAGGCCGCCC
>JBGPMT010000058.1:0-12557 GCA_041487135.1 Binataceae bacterium (SeqCode)
AGTGAAGCCACTGCGGCCTCGGCGCCCGCATGCAGTCCGGCCTGCGGCAGGCTCATCTGCAAGGGCGGCCTGCCCGGCTCGCCCATCAGGAACATCATGCCGCCCGCGGCCCATGTCACGACATCGTAGGCCTTGAAGTTGCGCGCCGGCCCGTCTTCACCGAAAGGAGTGATCGCGGTGTAGATCAGCCGAGGATTCGATTCGGCGAGCGCGCCATATCCGAGACCGATCGATTCCAGGTAGCCGACCGGAAACGACTCGACCAGGAAATCCGCTTTGGCCGCGAGATCGCGCACGACGGCGCGACCGTCAGGCGAATCGAGGTTCGCGGTGACCGACAACTTGCCGGCCTGATACGAGAGGAAATAGAGACTTCGGTCGGCACCCGGCCGGTCGTCGAGGAACGGCGGAATCCGGCGCGTCGGACATCCGGCGGCAGGCTCAATCTTGATCACCTCGGCGCCGAGGTCCGCAAAGATCTTGCCGCACATCGCGCCCTTGTCGTCAGTCAGGTCGAGCATCCGGAATCCGCTGAGCAGTTGCGAGGGCATCGGCATCTTCGGGCGCGAAGCAAGAGCGTTTCAAACTATTAAGCCCGGCTCTGATGTGCAACCGGCGGCCCCTTGCCCGCGCGATGCAGGCCGCGCTGTGATAACAATTGAATATGGCGCGGCGCAAGGAAGCGGCTCAGGAAGAGAGCCTTTTCAGAGCACAGGTTTTGGCCGGGCATCCGCTGGCCGATCGGATGCGCCCGCAATCGCTCGACGAGATCGTCGGCCAGCAGCATCTGCTCGGCGCCGGCAAGCTCTTGAGCCAGATGGTCGCCGCGCGGACGCTCCATTCGATGATCCTGTGGGGACCGCCTGGCACCGGCAAGACCACCCTCGCGATTCTGCTCGCCCGCCAGTCGGGCGCGGTTTTCCGATCGATCGCCGCGGTCTCTTCGGGAGTCGCCGAGCTGCGCGAGATCGCCGACCTCGCGCGCCGCGAGGCCACGATGGGCCGGCGCACGGTGCTCTTCATCGACGAAATTCATCGCTGGAACCGTGCCCAGCAGGACGCCTGCCTGCCGCATGTCGAGAGCGGGCTCCACACGCTGATTGGCGCGACCACCGAAAACCCGTCGTTCGAGGTGATCGCGCCGCTGCTGTCGCGGATGCAGGTGCTGGTCCTGAAACCGCTTTCCCCGGAAGAGCTTGCGGTCCTGGTTACCCGCGCGCTCGGCGATCGCGAGCGCGGCCTGGGAGCGCTCGAACTGCGCATCGAGGATCTCGCGATGGCTGAGCTGCTGGCGGCGGCGTCAGGCGATGCGCGCCGGGCGCTCAATACGCTTGAAATCGCGGCCGAGCTCGCGCGTCAGGTGCGAAGCGGCGTAATCACCGCCGAGCACGTGCGCGAAGCCGGCCAACAGCGGACGCTGCTTTACGATCGCAGCGGCGAGGAGCATTACAACGTCATCTCGGCCTTCATCAAGAGCCTGCGCGGCAGCGATGCCGACGCGGCGCTCTACTGGATGATGCGGATGGTGGAGGCGGGCGAGGAGCCGCTGTTCATCGCGCGCCGGATGGTGATCTTCGCGGCGGAGGATATCGGCAACGCCGATCCGCGTGCGCTGCAGGTCGCGATCGCCGTGAAGGACGCGCTGGAATTCATCGGGATGCCGGAAGGCGCCATCCCGCTCGCGCAGGGCGTGACCTATCTGGCCGGAGCGCCGAAGTCGAATGCCTCATATCGCGCGATGCTCGCGGCGGGCGAGGATGCGCGCAAGCTGGGCGCGCTGCCGGTCCCGATGCATATCCGTAACGCGCCGACGCCGCTGATGCGCGGGCTCGACTACGGCGAGGGCTATCTCTATCCGCACAATTACGCGGATGCGATCGTCGAACAGGACTACCTGCCCGAGGGTTTGCGCGGCAAGACCTACTATGAACCTTCAGAGCGCGGCTATGAGGCGCGGATTCGCGACTACCTGGCGCGTGTGAAACAGGCCAGAGCGGCGCGCAATCGCGGCCCCGACAAAGAAAGCTGAACATCCACGCGGCGCCGTGAGTTCAGGCACGACGCCGCATTCGGATGTGTAAAGCGTTGGGCTTCCGGAAGGCGAGTCCCGGTCGCCACCGCGACCGGATTATCGGGCGCCTAGAACCGCGTCCTTCAAGACCTTCGAGGCGGTAAAGCGCAGGCGCGTGCGCGCCGGGATTTTGATCGGCTCTCCCGTGGCGGGATTGCGTCCGACACGCGCTTTGCTCTTGCGCTTGCGAAAAACCCCGAGTCCGGAAAGGCGCAGCGCGCCTTCGCGCTTCAGCTCCTTGACTATCAGACTCGAAAGCTCCTCGAGCGCGGACTTGGCCTGCTTCTTGGTGATTCCCACTTTTTCAGCGAGATGGCCTGCGACCTGCGTCTGCGTCATCATCCTCCTCCTTGCCCCTGAGATTCGCTAACTGGGGCAACAGCTTGAACGAGTGCAAAGCATTTTTCAAGCGTGGCACAAGGCTTTTTGGCGCTCGCGATACAAAAAAGTCAACAGGGCGGGCAAACCTGTATCCCTCACCCGGGCGGTTCCGGGTAACGCACCTCGGTCAGAAACAGGCCGGCGGCGAGCGCCGGCGCGGGCGCACGGGCGCGGTCGCGGGCGGCGAGCAACTCACTGGTCCAGCCGGGATGCGCCCGGCCGCGGCCGACCTCGGCCATCGCGCTGACCATCGTTCTCACCATATGGCGCAGGAAGCTCTGCGCCTCCACGCGATATGTAAGACGGTCGCCGATGCGCGTCCATTGGCTCGCATAGACGCGGCGCAGCGTGCTCCGTTCCTCGGAGCCGAGGCTTCTGAAGCCGGCGAAATCATGTTCGCCCACGAAAACCGCCGCCGCAGTATTCATCGCTTCGAGATCGAGCGCTTCGCCGACCAGCCATGCGTAGCGATAGTCGAAGGCCGATCGGCAGGGCCGATTCAGAATCCGGTATTCATAAACGCGGCGAATCGCGCTGCGGCGGGGATCGAAGCCATCGTCGACGATCGCGCTGTCGAGCACCGCGATATCGGAAGGCAAGAGGGCGTTGAGAGCACGCTTGAGTTCGGCCGCGTCGAACAGACGCGGGATTCGCGCCGCGGCCACCTGGCCGAGCGCGTGGACCCCGGCGTCGGTGCGGCCCGCGCCGCGGACCCGAACCGGCGCTGAGAAGACGCGCTCCAGCGCCGCCTCGAGCCGGCCCTGGATCGAGTCCTGCTCGCGCTGCAACTGCCAGCCGGCGTAGTCCGTGCCGTCGTACTCGAGCGTGAGCCTTACCTGCATCGCCGCGGCTAGACGGGATCGGAAGCGAACGAGAGATTTTCAGCGACCCACAGCGCGCACAGGGCGGAGAGGCGCGCGTTGTCGATCACGCACCACAGCGCCGCACCGTATGGATTGCGATGGAGGCTCGCCACGATCGCCTCTTGGCCAGCCGAGTCGATCACGCTGGGCGGCATCTCCTCCTCGACCAGCATCAGGCCCGGCGCGGCGCGCAGGCGCTCGGACCATGCTTCGATTTCCGGCGCCCCGGAAATCGCGATCGAGAGCGCGATGCCGTAGAAGATCGGTACCCGCACGACGCGCATCACCAGCGGAGGCGGCGCTCCCAGCAACGCCGCAACCTGCGACGCCAGCAGGTTGATGACCTCGGCCTCGTCGTCGGCCGGATAGATATTGAACGCGCGCTGCTGTTCGTCGTCGGCAACATCGAGACGCCCATTGAGGAGATCGCCCGACTCGTCCATCAGCTTGTCGATCTCGTCCTTGCCGCCGGTGCTGGCGCCCAGCATCAAAGTAGCCGCGACGAAGCCAGCCTTTGCGTCGAGCGCTTTCAGGATGGTCGCGAGCGCATAGGCCGACGGATGAGGAATCGCGACCACGTCTCCGGCCTTGAGCGCGCTCAGCCGCTCGAGGGAGACAAAGCCCGGGGCGGCTAACAGGACGTTTGAGGCGCTTCGTCCGGCGGCGCTCAAATCGATCAGGAGAGGACCGGGACGTGCGCGGACGATATCGGACGCCAGGCCCGGGGAGACGGCGAGAAAGGCCAGGTCGAAGCCGGCCAGATCGGCGGGGTTGGTGAGCTCGGCGACCAGCAGATCTTCATCGCCGACGGCGACCGTCTCGGCGGCTCCGCGCTCGGAAGCGAACAGTTTCAACTCGGAAAATGGAAAGCCACGCTCCGCGAGCAGCTCGGTCAGCTGACCGCCGGCCACGCCGGTGGCGCCAACCACAGCTACCCTGAGATCGCGGCCGGACGCCGCGTCCATCATGTATCCGATTCCTGACTTTCGATTCGCTCGCGAACCAGCCGGCCCATCGCCTTGCATCCGACCAGCTTGGCGCCGGAAGCGCCGGCCTGGATGTCCCGGGTGCGATAGCCGTCGTGCAGCACCGCTTCGACGGCGTTTACGACCAGCTCGGCCTCGGCGCGCATCCCGAGCGAGTGTTCCAGCAGCATTGCGGCGGAGAGGATGGCGGCGAGCGGATTGGCTTCGTCGCGGCCCGCGATATCCGGCGCCGTGCCGTGAATCGGCTCGTACATCCCGATCCGGAAGCCGGCCCCGTTGAGTTCCTCGCCGAGCGACGCCGACGGCAGCATCCCCATCGAACCCGCGAGCACCGAGGCCTCGTCGGTCAGGATGTCGCCGAACATGTTCTCGGTCACGATCACGTCGAAATCACGCGGCCGGCGTATCAGATGCATCGCCATCGAATCGACCAGCTGATGCTCGAGCGCAACTTCCTTATAGTCCGCGGCGACCTCCATCGCGATCTCCCGCCAGAGCCGGGAAGTTGCCAGGATGTTGGCCTTGTCGACCGAGGTCAGATGCTGGCGCCGATCGCGGGCGAGCTCAAATCCGAAACGGATGATGCGCTGCATCTCTGCTTCGGTGTAGTAGCAGGTGTCGACCGCCTCGCGGCCGCTCTTGGAGTCGCGCCGCTCGCTCGGCTTGCCGAAATAGATTCCACCGGTCAGCTCGCGCAGGACGATAAAATCGACCCCGCTGATGATCTCAGGACGCAGAGGCGAGGCCGGGATCAGTTCCTTCAGGGTCTTGACCGGCCGCAGGTTGGCGAACAATCCCAACCCCTTGCGCAGTCCGAGCAGCGCCTGTTCGGGGCGCTGGTCGCCGCGGGTGTTATCCCATTTCGGACCGCCGACGGCGCCGAGCAGCACCGCGTCACTCTCCTGCGCCTGCTTGAGCACATTGTCGGGCAGCGGCGAGCCGTGCGTATCGATCGCATGACCGCCGACCAGGGCCTCCTCGAATTCGAGGTCGACGGCCGACTGCCGCGCCACGACTTTCAGCACCTGCAGGGCCTCGCCGACGACCTCGGGCCCAATACCGTCACCCTTCAAAACCAGAATTTTGTACGCCATTTACTAACCGGAGAGATTGCTTTGCCGGGTCTGTCAGTCTGCTTGCGGATCGATACCTTCAGCGCGCCACGGCCATCGAGTCGCGGCCGGACGGGCGGGAGCATGCGCGAACCGCGCAGGTCCTGATTGGATCGGATGAGGGGTGAAAAGACACGTCCAGTGCCGCTCTCATAACCAGAGCCTAGCGTTTAGCCCAACCATGATTTCAGGGCAAGCCCCGATGCAGCTCGGCCTTACGATCCGGTCGCGGCCGTGCTGGACACTCGACGCTCGCGCAGTTTGAGGCGATTGAGCGCATTGATGAGCGCCAGTGCGCTCGCCATCACAATGTCGCTGTGCGCGCCCTGTCCGGCGACGGTCATGCCGTCGTTGCGTACCAGGCAGCTGACCTCGCCGAGCGCGTCGGTGCCGCCGGTTATCGACTTCACCGCGTAACGTTCGAGCACCGGCGTGATTCCGGCGATCATGAGGATCGCCTTGTACGAGGCGTCGACCACGCCGTCGCCGGTCGACTTTGCCGAGCGCGACTCGCCCCTGACGCGCATCGTAACTTCGGCATGCGGGGCGGCGCCGGAGGCGGCGGTGACGCGGAGGTCGACCAGCTCGAACCAATCCGCGGTGTGGCGCGTCTCTTCCTGGACCAGGGTCAGAATATCGTCGTCGTAGACCAGCTTCTTCTTGTCGCACAAGGCCTTGAAATCGCCGAACGCCTTGTTGATGTCGATCGCCGCGGTGTCGACCCCAAGCTCGGTCATGCGGTTGACGAAGGCGTGGCGCCCCGAATGCTTGCCCAGCACCAGCTTGTTCGACGGAATCCCGACATCCTCGGGTTTCATGATCTCGTAGGTGAGCTTGTATTTCAGCACGCCGTCCTGATGGATCCCGGCCTCGTGGGCGAACGCGTTGTCGCCGACGATTGGCTTGTTGGGCGGCACCGGCTGACCGATGACCTGCGCGAGCAGACGCGAGGCGGGATAAATCTGGCGGGTGTTGACGCGCGACTCGACGCCGAACAGATCGCGGCGCGTGCGCATCGCCATCACGACTTCTTCCAGCGACGTGTTACCGGCGCGTTCGCCGATGCCGTTAATCGTGCATTCGATCTGGCGCGCGCCGTTTTGCACCGCGGCCAGCGAGTTGGCGACCGCGAGGCCGAGATCGTTATGGCAGTGCGCGCTCCAGATGACGTGGTCGGAGTTCTGCACGTGATCGCGCGTGTAGGCAAACATCCGGCCGAACTCCTCGGGAATCGCATGGCCGGTGGTGTCGGGCAGGTTGATAATCCGGGCGCCCGCGCGGATCACTTCCGAGCAGATGGTGGCCAGGAAACCCCATTCGCTGCGCGAGGCGTCCTCAGCCGAGAACTCGATGTAATCGAGGTATTGCCTGGCGCGCGCCACCGCCCAGGTGGCGGCGTCGAGCACGTCCTCGCGCGTCATGTTGAGCTTGTGGCGGAGATGGATTTCCGAGGTCGCTATGAAGATATGAATTCCGGGACGCGCCGCCTTCTCGACCGCTTTGAGAGCCTGATCGATATCCGCCTCGCGAGTGCGCGCGAGGCTGAGCACGATCGGCCCGCTGACCGCCTGGGCCACGCGTTGGACCGACTCGAAGTCACCCGGCGACGAGGCCGCGAAGCCTGCTTCGATCACGTCGACGTTGAGGCGTTCGAGCTGACGGGCGATCGCGACTTTCTCTTCGACGTTCATCGTCGCGCCCGGCGATTGCTCGCCGTCGCGCAGCGTGGTGTCGAAAATCCGGACGTAGTCCTGGTTTTGGTCCGCGGGGTTCGGATGCTCCATTACACTTCCTCCCTCGTCGGAACCCCCGTCGCTGTGGAATTCACCAGCGCGCCTAAAAGAAAACGCCCCGGGCGGCTTGTTCGACCCACAGCCCGGGGCGTTCGTCTCGAAGTTTCAAGCGGGTCAGACCTGCTTGACGACGCCCTCGGCGCGGGCCTTGGTAAGGCCCAGTAGAAGGAGCGCTGTCAGCAGTATCGACCGCATGCTAGGTGTCATTGTAAGGGCCGCCGGATACGACAGTCAAGGCGCGCCGGCGACCTGTCCTATTAGGACACTACCGGCTCCCCCGACTAGGGTATGGCCGGGAGGCCCTGCAGGGGCGTTTTGACCGGCGTCGCCGCGCCAATTATCTCGACTACGCTGCAGGTGCCGTCATCGGCAACCCATACGTTACCGGACTGATCGATCGCCAGCCCGCATTCGGGCGAATTGATAGCGGGATCGGCGAACGCCGAGCAGCTGGCGAGCGCCGACCCGTCCGAATCAAGCTCGATTACATTGCCGGACGCCGCGCCGGTACAGCCGCCGCTGTTGCTGGTCGCCCATACCCGTCCGGCGCCATCCACGGCGATGTTCACCGCCTCGCTTGTAGCTCCGCCGCCAGTGAAGCTGCCAATCTCGGTACCCGATGAGTTGAGCTCGACGATGCTCGATGGTTTCGAGATTGAGCCGGAGTCGGCCACCCACACCTGGCCATCGAGACCGATGGCGAGGTTGATGGGCGCCGTGATATCGGCATTGATGAACCCGGTGCCCGGAGAAATCGCGCTCCCGTTGGATTGGAACTCGCCGATATTCGCCGCGCCTTGCGCGACACAGCCGGGAGCCGAGCATCCGCTATTGGCGACCCAGACATTGTCACTGCCATCGATTGCCACGTCGAGTGGCTGATTCAACCCGCCGCCGCTGAAGTTGCTCGTTGCCGGCAATTCGGTCAGGCTGCCCGCGTCCATATTGGCTGCGGCTCCGAAATTCACCACCCACGCACTGCCGCCCGAATCGATCGCGACGTCCAGCGGTTTATCGATCGCGGGAAGACCGAAGAAAAACGTACATGCCGGGCCCACCGGGAGGCAGGCCGGATTGGCTATCGGGATTTCCCTGACCAGGTCCTCCTCGGCCCCGCCTGCATCCTGGGTGAACCACAGATTATTCGCGGCATCGATCGCCAGCCCTGCCGGGGGATGGCCGAGTCCGCCCTTGAAGCCGGTGCTCGGCGAGAGCGGCGCTCCGATTGGGCTGAGCTTCACGATTCCGAAATCATCGGTACCGCCCACCTCACCGAGCCAGATATTCCCGGCTGCATCGATCGCGAGTCCGCGCGAGTCCGCTGCCGACGCGCAGCCGTTGCTATGGGTCAGCGCAGGATTAGGGCCCGATAATCCGCCACCAGCGAAAGCCGCGATCAACGCCCAATGCTGGGGTGCGGAGGCCAGCACCGGTTTGAATGGAGGCTTGTTCCCAACGAGCGAAAACAGCGCCGATGCGTTGTTCCAGGGGTCGTGTGCGATATCAAGAATCGCGCCGAGCGTATCGACCGGCGCGGGCGAGGCATTCGGCGTCGCGGCGTTGAGCAAGGTAGTGCAGGAGCTCCCGGAGGGTTTGGAGCCGATGCAGGAGGCGAGGATATCGGCCAGCGTGTTGACCTTCGCCAGCGGCAGCGTTGCGGTCACGGGCGGCTTGGCCGGTGTCTTCCCGGTCTTCACGTCGGCCAGGTTCCTGACCGTCGTGACTGCATTAGCGAGTCCGATCGCGTTGGAGGCCGGTGCGCCGATCGGATAGGGCGGGCTGGTGCCGAAAAACTGCGCGAGCGCGTAAGCCGCCCCGACGGTCGTGACCTCATCCACCTTGATCGAACCCGCGATGGAATTACACGCGCCCAGCATCGCGATCATGAAGATCGCCGGGTTGCTCGCTGCCTTCCGAAATTTCGCCGGCTTGCCGCCCTGGGCGGTGACGTAGACGAGCGCGTTCGCAAGCGGACAGCCCGTCGGCAACTTGAACGTGAAGGCGCCGCCGGCATTGCTCTTAATCGGACCCGCCAGTTGCGTCGCGCCTTGTCCATAGCCCGCGGTCCCGGCCTGGAACAGCGTCACGCTCGCACCGGAGATCGGAGACTGGCCGCCCACGAGCTTTCCGTGAATCACTATGCCGGCCGCCCAGGCGTTGGAGTTGAATGTGAACAGGAGGAAAACGATCAGGATTAGTCCGCGTCTTTGCCGTATCAACACTCCAAATTGACCCCCTCACGAGTCCTCTTAAGCGCCCAAGACTACGCCAATATCAGGCGCCAGTCATCGACGGAACCATTTGACTTGACCGTCGGGCGCGACTCTGGTGCTATGCCCCTGTTGACTTGCTCGCCGGTCGTTGCCGACCAGGGACATGGCCGGCCAAGGAGGCGCCCCGCCATGATTTCGCTATCGCACGCTGGTTATGCAGTGTTCTCGTCGCCCTCGCCGTCCAGACAGGTGATGGTCGCGACGGTCGATGGAATCGTCACAATCGAGCGCGAGGCCGAAGATCCTGCGGCGGCCTGGCGGATTGGCGCGCGGGCGCTTGCCGGCAGCCATATCAGCTCGATCATCATGCCCGAGCCGGGGCTGATCTTCGCCGGAGTATTTCACGGCACCGTGATGTGCTCCCGCGATGCTGGCAAAACCTGGGAGCGCCGCGACGCCGGAATCGAGCATCACGACGTCTATAGCCTGGCCTCCGTGCGGGTCGACGGGCGGCTGCGCCTGTATGCCGGGACCGAGCCGGCCCATCTCTACGTCAGCGACGATCTCGGCCTGAACTGGCGCGAGCAGCCGCGGCTGCGATCGGTCGCCAGCGTGCCGACCTGGACCTTCCCGGCGCCGCCGCATCTGGCCCACGTCAAGCACATCACCTTCGCGCCCGACGATCCCAGGACGGTCTACGTGGGCGTCGAGCAGGGCGGGGTTCTGAAAAGCAGCGACGGCGGCGAGACCTGGTCGGAGTTCGGCGGCTTCGACGCGGAATACGACCAGGACGTCCATCGGCTGCACGTCGATCCTCGCGACGGCAGACGGATGCAGGTGGTGGTCGGGATGGGGATGTACGCGACGCGCGACGGCGGAGAGAGCTGGGAGCGCCGCACCAATCACGATTCGATCGTCGGCGGCTACCCCGATGCGTTGGTCTATCTGCCGAGCAATCCCGACCTGATGATCGCGGGCGGCGCAAAAGAAAACCCCTATTACTGGATGCAGCATCATTTTGCCGGGGCCCGAATCACGCGCTCGCGCGATGGCGGCAAGACTTGGGAATTGTTGCGCAAGGGATTACCCGATCCTGAGCGGTGGCAGGGATCGATCGAAGCGATGAGCCTCGAGGAGTGGGGCCAATCATTCTCGATCTTCGCCGGGACCACAGCCGGGGAGGTTTACGAGAGTCACGATGGCGGCGACAGTTGGCGTGAGATCGCGCGGCTGGCGCCGGTCTCAAAAGGCGCCCACGCGCACGTGCTGAACGCGGCCTAGACCGTAGCCGCTTCGCGATTCAGTCCGCCGGAGGGGAAACCGGTTGAAGCGACCCGGAATTCAAAGGGCGCTGCTCTGCCTGTTTTTGACTTCAATAACGATCCCGACCGCCGGATGCAGCGGAGGCTCGGGACAACTGGTCTGCAGCAGCACTAACAATTTTGTCGGCAGCCCCAACTGTCGAGTGGTAGATAACAGCTACTCTCCGCCGCCCAGGTGGCCTCGATATGGCCGGTTCCATCGATAGGGCGCTGTGCAGGGTTTAGCCCTGCTGGCCGCCGAGCGGGCTGGTCTCGCGAGCCTTCTGATTCGCACCCTCGCTCGGCCTTAACACCGGCATCCGGGCGGTCATATGCTCGCCCGCCAGCATCAGGAAAGGGCCCGACAGCACGTAGGCGGTGGCCAGCACGCAAGCCGTCACCTGGGGCACCGCGACCAGGCAGGTCAGCACCACCATCACGCCGGCGGTCACGGCGAGCGGCGCGCGATGGTAGAAATCGATCGATTTGAAGCTCGGGTAGGGCACGCGCGAGATCATCAGGATGCCGAGCGCGACCGTGACCGGCGCGATCACCGCGACCAGCATCTGCGGCGCGTCGATATAAAAGTAGTGGTAGGCGAACACCAGGCCCGCGATCATCACGGCGGCACCGGGCACCGGGAGTCCGACAAAACGGCGCTTGTCGACGCTGCCGGTCTGGACATTGAAGCGCGCGAGCCGGAAGGCGGCGAAGACCACGTAGAGCCCGCTGATAATCACACCTCCCAGGCGCAGCGGACGCAGCGCCCAGGTGTAGGCCAGCACCGCCGGCGCGACGCCGAAAGCGACCACGTCCGAGAGGCTGTCGTACTCGACGCCGAATGGGCTCGAGGTGCGCGAAAGGCGCGCGACGCGGCCGTCGAGGCCGTCGCAGATAAACGCAAAGGCGATCAGCACGGCGGCGCGGACGAAGTACCCGTTAATAGCGGAGATCAGCGAGTAGAAGCCCGCCAGCAGTCCGAGCGACGTAATCGTGACCGGAACCAGGAAAATGCCGCGCTTGAGCGGCGCGACCATTTTCTCGCGCCGATCGCGCAGCTCCGAGATAAGACGCAGGCGCGCCGCCCGTGCACGGGGATTGCGCCGGTAACGGTTGTTCATCGCTTGAGCTCTCCAATCACGGTTTCGCCAGCGCGGACCCGGTCGCCGATTGCGACCGTCAGCCGGTAATCCATCGGCAGGAAGTGGTCGAAACGGCTACCAAACATGATAAGTCCGATCCGCGCGCCTGCAAAGACCTGATCCTGCGGATGCACCCGGCATACGATCCGGCGCGCCAGGTAGCCTGCCACCTGCACGAAGGCATGGCGGCGGTCGGCCGCGTCGCGTATCACGACCAGGGTGCGTTCGTTGTGTTGGCTGGCGACATCACGGTAAGCGGCGCGGAACTCGCCGGGCGTATGCGTCACGGCCAGCACCTCGCCGCCGACCGGCGCGCGATTCACATGCACGTCCAGCGGCGACATGAAGACCGAAACGCGCCTGAAGGTTTCATCGGGAAGCCCGGGCGGCGCGCCCTCGCCGAGATCGCAGACGCGGCCGTCGGCGCCGGAGAGCACCACCCCTTCAGTGATCGCGGGTGAGCGTTCCGGATCGCGGAAGAAGAGCGCGAACGCGAACGCGACGATCAGGAAGATAATCGCGAGCCACTCGATGCCGAAGACCATCGCAGCCGCGGCGAGCGCGACCGGAATCAGGACGCGGGTAGCGCCCTCGCGAGCGATTCCGATTCGCCCGGCCAGGCTCCCAAGCCATCGCCGCATAGGCTGGCGCGATCGATCGATGTCCGCGAGGTGGTCCAAAGACCCGGTCAGTTG
>JBGPMT010000059.1:0-12535 GCA_041487135.1 Binataceae bacterium (SeqCode)
GCGATCTTCCGCCGGGCATCGATCTCGCCGTCGTCGCGGTGCCGGCATCCGCAGTGCCGGGCGTTGTGGACGACTGCGCCGCCGCGGGCGTCCGATCCCTCGTCGTCATCACGGCGGGCTACGCCGAAGCGGGCGCGGAGGGTCGCGCGCGTCAACAGCGCCTGACCGAACAGGTTCGGGGCTACGGCATGCGGATGGTCGGGCCGAACTGCATGGGCCTGCTCAACAGCGACCCGGCGCTGAGCCTCAACGCGACGCTGGCGACGGTCGCCCCGCTGCCCGGCGGGATCGGCTTCTTCTCGCAAAGCGGGGCGCTGGGAATCGCCGTGCTCGACCATTTGTGCGGCCGCGGCCTCGGCCTGTCGACCTTCGTGTCGGCCGGGCATCGCGCCGACGTCTCGAATAATGACCTGCTCGCATACTGGTCGGAGGACCCGCGCACCGCGGTGGTCGCGCTCTATCTCGAAAGCGTCGGCAATCCGCGCAAGTTCGCGTGGCTGGCGCCGCAACTTGCGCGGCGCAAGCCGATCGTCGCGGTGAAGTCCGGGCGCTCGGCGTCCGGAACGCGCGCCGCCGCAGGCCATTCGGCCGCACTGGCCAGTCTCGACGTGGCGGTCGAGGCGTTGTTCGAGCAGGCGGGCGTGATCCGGACCAACACGCTCGAGGAGCTGTTCGACGTCGCCGCGATGCTCGCGACTCAGCCGGTGCCCGCCGGGCCGCGGGTCGGTGTGGTGACCAATGCGAACGGCCCGGGAATCCTCTTCGCGGACGCCTGCGAGGCCAGCGGCCTGACCCTCGCGGCGCTCGCGCCCGGCACGCTTGACGAACTGCAATCCTTCCTGCCGGAGCGCGCCGAATTCTCCAACCCGATCGATATGACCGACTCCGCCGCGGCTGCCGATTACGAGCGCGCACTCGCTCTGGTGGGCAGGGATGCATCGGTGGACTCGATCGTGGCGATCTATGTACCGCCGATGGTCACACGGCCCGAAGATATCGCGGCGGGAATCGCGCGCGGTGCCTCTGCCGTGCCATCTCACAAACCGGTGCTGACGGTTTTTTTGTCGGAGACCAAGCCGCCAGCGGAGCTTGGCATGGGAGCGCGCGGCTATCTGCCCTACTATCATTTCCCGGAAAATGCGGCGCTCGCGCTGGCCGCGGCCTCGCGTTACCAGCGATGGCGCGATCGCCCGCGGGGAAAACCGCTAATCTTCGACCGGCTGACCCGCACCCGGCTCCGCGCGATAATAGATGGCGTGCTCGCGCGCTGCGGCCGGTCGCCGGCCTGGCTCGACGAGGGGGAACTTTCCGCGCTCCTCGGAACGGCCGGGATCGAGGTCGCGGCCTCCGCGCGAACCACGGTTGCCGAGGCGCCCGCGATCGCCGAGACACTCGGCTACCCGCTGGTCGCCAAGGTGATTTCGCCGGGCGTGGTCCACAAGAGCGACGTCGGCGGAGTGATCATGGGACTGAAATCCGCCGGTGAGGTGGCGATCGCTGCCACCCGGCTGGAGCATCGGATGGCCGAGATGGGGAAACCACTGGAGGCGATTTTGCTGCAGCGCGAGGTTCAGGGCGGCGTCGAGGCGCTGGTTGGCGTGACCAGCGATCCCACCTTCGGCCCGCTGCTGGTGTGCGGATTGGGGGGCCTGATGGTCGAGTTGAACCGCGACGTGGCCTTCCGGCTGCATCCGGTGACGAACGTCGATGCCGGCGAGATGCTTAAGAGCCTGCGCACGGCCCGGCTGCTGGAGGGCTATCGCGGGATGCCGCAGGCGGATCGCACGGCGCTGATCGAGGTGATCATGCGGGTCTCGGCGCTGGTCGAGATCGTGCCCGAGATGAGCGAACTCGACCTCAACCCGGTCAAGGTTCTCGTTCCCGGCGCCGGCGCGGTGGTGGTGGATGGCCGGATGCGAATCAGGCCGGCCGAGAACCCGGGGGTCCCCTCGGCCGATCCGCCGATTCCAAGGTAGACCGCGATGCGCGTGCTGGTCTTCAACTGCGGCAGTTCATCGCTCAAGTTCGATCTGATCGAGCTTGACCCGTCCGGAGGGCGGGGACGGACCCTGGGGCGCGGCATCTTCGAGGAAATCGGCCGGGGTGGAAGCCGCCGGTTCGTCGATGGGAGCGGCGCGCCCCACGAGCAATCCGGCACGCCACGGGACCATCCGGCAGCGGCGCTCGAAGCGATCGCCTGGCTTGAAACCGTCACCTCGGATTCGCCGCTTAAAGCCGAGGCGATCGTCCATCGGATCGTCCACGGCGGGCCCGATCTCACGGCGCCGGTGATCGTGGACGCGAAGGTTATAAGTGCACTCGAGGCGGCTTCGATTTTCGCGCCGCTTCACAACCCGGTGAGCGTGGCGACGCTGCGCGCGGTCGCCGAGCGGCTTCCGGCGGCGCCGTGCATGATCATCGCGGATACGTTTTTCCATCGGACGATCCCGGATCATGCCCGGGAGTATGCGCTCCCGCGCGCGCTAGCCGCGCGTCATCATCTCCGCCGCTACGGTTTCCACGGCATCGCGCACGCCTGGATGATGGAGCGGTACGCGGAGATCAAGGGCGTGGCACCGGCCGCAGTCAATCTGATTACGCTGCAGCTCGGCGCCGGCTGCTCGGCTGCCGCGATCCGTGCGGGACGCTCGATCGACACCTCAATGGGTCTGACGCCGCTTGAGGGCCTGATGATGGCGACGCGCAGCGGCGACCTCGACCCCGCGATCGTGAGTTTTATAGCCGAGCACGAGGGCGTGCCCGCCTCCAAGGTCGAGGCGATTCTCAACCATGAGTCCGGTCTGCGCGGCGTCTCCGGCGTGTCGGGCGATCTGCGCGAGGTCGAGGCCGCGGCGAAATCGGGCAACCGCGATGCGGCGCTGGCGCTGCGGATGTTCTGTTACCGGGCGCGGAAATATATCGGTGCCTACCTTGCCGCCCTGGGCGGCGCTGAGGCGATCGTCTTCGGCGGTGGAATCGGCGAGCATTCCGCGAGCGTCCGCGCCGAGATATGCGCGGAGCTGAAGCCGCTCGGGATCGAGCTCGACCCGCAGCGCAACGCGCAGGCGCTCGGTAGGGAAGGGCGGATAAGCGCCGATCGTTCGCGATTGGAAGTTTACGTGATCTCGGTTGACGAGGAGCTCTACATGGCGCGCATCGCGGCCCGCCTCGTGAGCGGCCCCGGTTCATCCGCGTGAAGGCCCTGGAGCAAGCCGCGGCCGAGAGCGCCGCGGGCGCCGGGAAATTCGAGACCCAGCGCGGACGGCCGCTGCCGCTCGGAGCCTGGCCAATCGCCGCCGGCGTCAACTTCGCGCTCTTCAGCCGCCACGCCACCGCGGTCGAGCTGTTGCTATATCGATCGGCGTCCGACGCCGAACCGGTGACGATCGAGCTCGACCCGGCGCACCATCGCACCGGCGATATCTGGCACGTATGGGTGCGCGGTCTGGAGGCGGGCGACTGTTACGGCTATCGCGTCGACGGGCCGTATCGTCCAGAAGAGGGCCTGCGCTTCAACCGGATGCGGGTGCTGATCGATCCTTATGTTCGCGCGCTCCGAATCCCGCCATCGCGGGATTTTGCGCGCGCGCGCGGCAATGACCCGGCCATGCCCGACGATCTTGCCGAGCGGGACAACTCGGTCTTCGCCGCCCGCGGCATCGTGGTAGCGCGCCAGTTTAACTCGCCGGCGCTGGCCGAGCTCGGCCATCCATGGTCGCGCACCGTCATCTACGAGACGCACGTACGCGGGCTGACGATCGATCCCTCCTCGGCGGCGGCCAGTCCGGGCACCTACCTTGGGGTGATCGAGAAGCTTCCGTACCTGAAGGAGCTCGGCGTGACCGCGATCGAACTGTTGCCGGTGCAGGAGTTCAACCCGCGCGACAACCCGCTGACCAATCCGCTGACCGGCGCCCGGTTGTCGAACTACTGGGGCTACAATCCGCTGGCATTTTTCGCCCCGGCGACGTTCTATGCCAAGACGGCCGCGCCCGGCCATGTCGAGGAATTTCGCACGATGGTCGCGCAGGCGCATCGCGCCGGTATCGAGGTGATTCTCGATGTGGTGTTCAATCACACGGCCGAAGGCGACGAGCGCGGCCCGACGCTCTCCTTCCGCGGGCTGGACAATCCCATCTACTATCTGCTGGCCGAGGATCCGCGCCACTATCGCAACTACTCGGGATGCGGCAACACGCTCAACTGCAACCATCCCGTGGTCCGCGAGCTGATTCTGGATTGTCTGCGCCAATGGGCGATCGAGATGGGCGTCGACGGCTTCCGCTTCGATCTGGCCTCGATCCTGGGCCGCGACCGCGAGGGCCGCGTGGCCAGCAATCCGCCGCTGCTCGAAGCGATCGCCGAAGACCCGATCCTGAGTTCCGTCAAGCTCATCGCCGAGGCCTGGGATCTCGGCGGCGCCTACCAGCTCGGCAGCTTCCCCGGACAGCGATGGTCGGAATGGAACGGACGCTTTCGCGATGACGTGCGCTGCTTCTGGCGCGGCGACCCCGGGATGTCAGCGGCGTTGGCGAGCCGCCTGTGCGGCAGCGCCGACATCTATCAACGTTATGGCAAGCAACCGCTCAACAGCATCAATTTCGTCACCTGCCACGACGGCATGACGCTCAATGACCTGGTCACCTACGCGCGCAAACACAACGAGGCCAACGGCGAGGATAACCAGGATGGCGCGGCCGGCGACTATAGCTGCAACTACGGCGTCGAGGGTCCCACCGCGGACCCCGAAATCAACCGCGTGAGGCTGCGCCAGGCCAAGAACCTGATGGCGACCCTGATGCTTTCGCGCGGGGTGCCGATGCTTCTTGGCGGGGACGAGTTTCTGCGCACGCAGCTCGGCAATAACAACGCCTACTGCCAGGACAACGAGATCTCCTGGTACGATTGGCGCCTGGTCGAACGCAACCGCGAGTTCCACGAGTTCACGCGCCGGATGATCGCCTTTCGCGCGAACCATCCGGTGCTCTGCGCCGAGCGCTTCTACGCGCCCGACGAGGTCATCTGGTTCAACCCGGCCGGCGTCTCACCGGACTGGAGCGCGTCCGAGAACCTGCTCGGATGCATCATCATCGCCGGCGCGCCCGCGGACGGCATGATGGCGATGCTGTTCAACGCGGAGCGCGAGGTGGCCGGTTTCCGCTTGCCGGCTTCAACCGCCGGCGCGGGCTGGCGGGTCGTAATCGATACGGCCGCCGCGGCGCCCGGCGAGATCAACGATTTCGCCTCGGCCCCGCGCCTGCAAACCCCCACGGTCGGCGTCGCGGCACGCTCGCTGATCGTGCTGGAAGCCCGGAAGACCTAGTCCGATCGGAGATAGTCCGGCTAACGATTCCAGAGAATCTGCGGCGCCTCGAGCGGCACGCTGGCGTGCGGATGCGCAGGTACAATGCGCGCCGTATAGTCGGCGGCCGGGCGGCCGGCGGGAATAGTCGTCGCGTAGCTGCAGCGCCCGCGCTCGTCGGGCCGGCCGGCCGGCGCCATGGCGAATACCTCCGCCTTGCCGTCGAGCGGTTCGGCGTACAGCTCCACCCGGATCGAGTCAGGATCGATCTCGCCCAGCGTAATCTCGAGGCTGATGTGGTGGCAGCCGTCGAGCTGCTCGGCGGTTACCTGGCCAAAACTCAACTGCTGCCATTTCTCATCCAGCGAGCGAGCCCATCTCGCCAGTTCGACGGCAAGCGCGCCGTTGCCCGGCGATCGCCGATCATTTTCGACCGCGCCCGGCAGGTAGTAAGCCTCGGTATAGTCGCGAATCATCCGGTTGCTCGAGAAGCTCGGCGCCAGCGCCGTCATGCTGCGGCGCATGCGCGCGACCCAGCCGGCCGGGATACCGCGCTGGTCGCGATCGTAGAAGGCCGGTATCACCTCCTGTTCGAGCGTCGCGTAGAGCTCCTCGGCCTCGGCCTTGTCCCAGTTGGGATCGTGATCGTGCTCGCGCCCGTCGCCGAGCTTCCATCCGAACTCGGGCGCCCACGCCTCTGCCCACCATCCGTCGAGCTCCGACAGGTTCAAGCCGCCGTTGACCAGCACCTTCATGCCGCTCGTCCCGCATGCTTCCCACGGGCGCAGCGGCGTGTTGAGCCAGAGGTCAACGCCCTGCACCAGTTCGGCCGCGATCGCCATGTCGTAATCTTCGACGAACACGGCGCGATCGCGAACGTCCGGGCGGCGGTTGAACTCGATCCATTCGTGTACCATCTGCTTGCCGATCAGGTCCCGCGGATGGGCCTTGCCGGCGATCACGAGCTGAACCGGGCGCTCGGGGTCGTTCAGGATGCGGGCCAGCCGTTCGGGATGGCGCAGCAGCAAGACCGGCCGCTTATAGCTCGTGAAGCGGCGCGCGAACCCGATCGTGAGCGCCTTGGGGTCGAGCTTGCGCGCGCAGGCGGCGACGGTCGCGGGATCGGCGCCCGCGGCGGCCGCCTGGCGCTCGAGCCGCAGCCGAAGATTCCTCACCATTTCCCCGCGCTCGTGGTTACGGAACATCCAGAGCGCCGCGTCTTCGATCGAGCTGAAATTTTCCTCGATGTTTCCGAGATCGCGAATCCAGCGCTCCTTGCCGCACGCCTCGGTCCAGATGGCGTCGGCGCCAGCCGAGTCCCAGGTCGGCATATGGACCCCGTTGGTGACGTGGCCGATCGGCACCTCATGTTCCGGCCAGCGCGGGAACAGCGGCGCAAAGATGCGCCGGCTGACTTCGCCGTGCAGCCGGCTTACGCCGTTGACGCGGCCGGCGCCGCGCATCGCGAGATACGTCATGTTGAACGGCTCGCGATCGTCCGCCGGATTCGCGCGCCCCAGCGCGAGCAGCGCTTTTGAAGTTATGCCGAGGCGCGCGGCATAGGGGTCAACATAGATTTGCGCCAGCTCTGGCATATAGCGGTCGAAGCCCGCCGCGACCGGCGTGTGGGTCGTAAAGATGTTCCCGGCTCGGGTCGCGCGCAACGCCACCTCGAAGGGCTGTTCAGTACGCGCCATGAAGCTGCGCGCCCGTTCGAGGACCGCGAGCGCGGCGTGTCCCTCGTTGAGGTGGCAGACCTGGCAATCGGGCTGCAAGCGCTCGACCAGGCGCCATCCGCCAAGCCCGAGCACGATCTCCTGCTGCAGGCGCATCTCGGGTCCGCCGCCGTAAAGTTCGCCCGTGATACCCCGGTCGGCGGGCGTGTTGAGCGGATCGTTGCTGTCGAGCAGGTAGAGCGCCACCCGTCCGACCGTTACCTGCCAGACACGCAGGCGCAGCGGCCGTCCGGGCATCCGAATCTCTATCCGCAGCCATCCGCCGTGGCCGTCGGGCACCGGCGTCACCGGCAGCATCCCGGGCTCGTTGTAGGGATAGAGCTCACGCTGATTGCCCCCGGCGTCGAGCATTTGGCGAAAATAACCCTGTTGGTAGAGCAGGCCGATGCCGATCAGCGGCACGCCGAGGTCGCTGGCGGTCTTCAGATGGTCGCCGGCCAGAATCCCGAGTCCGCCCGAGTAGATAGGCAAGGCCTCGCTCAGTCCGAATTCCATGCTGAAGTAGGCGACCGGGCGGAGCCCGGCCATCGCGTGATGCTCCGCGAACCAGGTGGGGCGGCGCAGATATTCGGTGCGCGCGGCGACCTGGCGCTGGACCTCGGCGACGAAGGCCGCGTTGCCGGCGAGCTCGGAGATCCGCGCTTCGGTCAGGCTTTGCAATATCAACCAGGGATTTGCGGTTGCATGCCAGAGCTGGCGGTCGGCGAATTCCCACAACGAATCGGCGCCGTGATTCCAGCTCCAGCGCAGATCGATCGCAAGCTCGTAGAGCCCTGCCAATGCCGGCGGCAGGCTGCGCGGCAGATACCCGGCCCAGTTCATCGTCGAGTCACTATCCGTAATTCCATCGCCTGCGGACCCCCAGCCGTCTTGAGACGGTGCGCTTCACGGCGGGACTTCGGCTTCGCCGACCCTGCGGGCGAGCGCTTGCCCTCGATCTCGATGGCGACTTTTCGGCGCGTCATTTCCTTCGGCATCGCGATGGTAAGTTAGAGCACGCCGTTTCGACAGGCCGCGGCGATGCCGAGCGGCTTTCAAAAAGGCCCGCGACTATCTGGTTCACGATCCTCAGATGATATAGGTCTAGCGTGCAGCGACCCAAGCGTCTGCTGCGCGCTTCAGACATAATCGTCCCGGGGGTGACGATCGCTATCGATGGCTTCAAAATCCGCCGGCTCAGCGGGATCTGGGTGGTACAGCAGACCATTTCGGCTGGTCCTGATCTATGTGATCGTCGGCGGGCTGTGGGCGGTCGTTTCCGATGTGCTGCTGCTCAACTTCGCCTTCTTTCCGATGGCGATCGATCGCCTGATCTTCGTGGCGATCACGGCGCTCCTGTTCTATATCGTGTTGCGCGAGAACCGAATCGTTATCGAACAATCGCGGGCCGCGGAACGCGAAAGCGCCGCGCGTATGCGCGGCTACTTTGCCGCGGCCGCCGAGGGGCTGATTGTGGTCGATTCCCAGGGCCGGATCATTGACGCAAACGCCAAGGCCGAGGAGATGTTCGGTTACGGCGAGCTTGAACTTATCGGTAAGCCGATCGAGGTGCTGGTCCCGGAGCGGTTACGCGGCAAGCATCGTGGCGAACGCAGAGAGTACATGACCGCCCCCCACTCGCGACCGATGGGTTTCGGCCGCGACCCGATGGGCCGGCGCAAGGACGGCAGCGAGTTCCCGATCGAGGTGAGCCTCAGTCACCTGGGCACCAAGCAGGGTGGGCTGGTGACCGGCTTTATCACCGACATAACGGAGCGGCGCAATCTCGAATTCCAGTCGCGCCGCAGCGAAGCGATGGCGGCGATCGGGACGGTGGCGGCCGGGGTCGCGCACGAACTCAACAATCCGCTGGCGATCATCTCGGCCCGCGCGGAGCTGGTGATGTCCGAAGCGTCGCAGCTCGCGCTCCCGACACAACTACTAAGCGATCTCGAGGTAATCCAGCGCAACTCCCAGCGCGCCAGCCGTGTGGCGACTGAATTACTCACGCTCGCCCGCCAGCCGCAGAAAGTCCATAAGGCGTTGGGCGTCAATGAGCTGGTTACCGAGATGATAGTATTGTTTCGCGAACAGACGGCGCGCGACGGAATCAAAATCGAGACGCAACTCGAGCACCCGCTGCCCCAGGTCATGGGGGACCATACGGCGCTCTCGCAGGTGCTGGTCAACCTGCTCAGCAACGCGCGCGACGCGATGCCGTACGGCGGGACTATCCGGATCAAGACCGAATGGCCGCCCAATCAGCCCGACCAGGTGCGGATGATGGTCGCCGATACGGGCCTCGGGATTGCCGAGGATTCGCTCTCCAGAATCTTCGACCTGTTCTACACCACCAAGAGCACTGGAACTGGCTTGGGTCTCTGGATTACCAAGCGGGCGGTGCGCGAACATGGCGGCACGATCGAGGTCGCCTCGACAGTTGGAGAAGGAACGGTTTTCACGGTCACTCTGCCCGCGCTGGCGAGCGGCTCCGCATCCGAGCCAGAGGCCGAAAAGGCGGTCCGTTGAGACTCAGCGACTACAGGAAAACTATCGCTGAAAAACACGGCACAATTGTTGCTCAGTACCCCGATGGGTACGAGTCAGATGGCTTCTAAGATTCTGGTTGTAGACGATGAGCTCGATCTGGTCGATACCTGCGTGCGCCTTATCGAGCGACTGGGTTACGTCTGCCTCAAGGCCTTCGACGGTCCGCAAGCGATCGCGATAATGCATGCCGAGCATCCTGATCTGATCGTAACGGACTTCAACCTTCCGCACGGTGACGGGCTCGAAATACTACGTCGCGCCCACGAAAATCGCCCGGAAATTCCCGTTATCATGATGACCGGCTATCACACGCCCGACATGGCGCAGGCGGCGTCCGAGGCCGGCGCCCGAGCCTATCTGCGTAAGCCGTTCCTGACCAGCGAACTTACCCGGGCAGTCCGCAGCGCCCTGCAAATCGAAAAGCGTTAGGCAGCGACAATCACCGCGCCGGTGTGGCGCGATCGTAAGGCGGGTGTACCGGCCCTGACCCAACCCGATCCGGCCCTTCGCGACGTGGTATGCGATTCTAGGCTCTAATTATTTATAAGTAATTTTGATAGGGGTTTGTATCTCGACGCATGTTCTGTCTCGCGATCTCAGTCCGATGCGCCCCCGCACCCCTCTACATCCTTACCTCAGGCTATGCTTGTGCAGCAGCCGATGGAGCGTCTTCCGATCTATCCCCGCCTTGCGCGCCGCCTGCGAGACGTTGCCGCCTTCGCGCTTCAGCACCTCGGCCACGTAGGCCGATTCGAGCTGATTGATCCACCGCTCCTTGGCTTCCTTCAGCGTGAGGCGCGGCCCCAGGTCGGAAGGCACGGCGACCTCGCCGACCGGCGCCGGCGCCCGCAGATGCTCGGGGAGGTCCCCCAGGGTGATCCGCTCGCCATCGGCCAGCGCGCAGGCCCGCTCGATCACGTTTTGCAGCTCGCGCACGTTCCCCGGCCATCCATAGGCCTCGAGCGCGGCCAGCACCTCGGGCTCGAAGCCGACGATCGGGTTGCCTGATTTCTCGGTGAACTTCTTGAGCGAGAAATGGGCCAGCAGGGTGATATCGCCCTTGCGTTCGCGCAGCGGCGGCAGCGGGATATCGACCACGTTGATGCGGTAATAGAGGTCCTCGCGGAACCGGCCATCGGGAAGCTGGGTCTTGAGATCGCGATTGGTCGCCGAGACCACCCGGATATCGACGGCTATCTGCCGGGTCCCGCCGACCCGCCGGATCTCGCGCTCCTGCAGCGCCCGCAGCAGCTTGGATTGCAACCCCGCCGGCAGCTCGCCGATCTCGTCCAGGAACAGCGTGCCCTTGTCCGCCAGCTCCATCAGCCCCAGCTTGGCGTTCGTCGCGCCCGTAAAGGCGCCGCGCTCATGGCCGAACAGTTCGGATTCGAGCAGGTTCTCGGGCAGCGAGGCGCAATCGACCGGCACGAAGGGCTGGGCGGCGCGCGCGCTGTTGGCATGGATCGCGCGCGCGATCAGCTCCTTGCCGGTGCCCGACTCGCCCAGGATCAGGATATTCGCATCCGAGCGCGCCGCCTTGCGCACCAGCTCGAGCACCTGCTGGAGCGCCGTGCTGCGCCCGACGATATTCTCGAAGCCGTAGACGCCCTTGAGCTGTTCGCGCAGATTGGCGTTCTCGACCGCCAGGCGCCGCTGCTCCATACCGCGCTCGACCGTCAGCTTGAGCTGGTCCATCGTGAACGGCTTGGCCAGGTAATGGAACGCGCCTTCCTTCATCGCTTCGACCGCCGACTCGACGGTGGCGAAGGCGGTCAGCATGATTACCGGCCGCAGCGGGTCGATCGCCCGCGCGCGTTTGAGGATTTCGAGCCCGCTCATCGTGGGCATCCGCAGGTCGGTCAGCAATAAATCGGGATGCTCGGTCTCGAGCAGCTTGAGCCCGACGCCGGGGTCGGTCGTGGTCAGGCATTCGTAACCGGCAGCGCCCAGGATGCGCCGGCAGTTCTCCAGCATGTCGGGTTCGTCGTCGAGAATAAGAATCCGTTGCACGTGGCCCCCGCTTGTCGCTGCCGATGACCTAGCCCGCTCAGGATAACATAAAGATGTTCACTACAGCACACAACTGACCCTTTTACCGGCAATCCGGCGCCGACTCCGGGACCGCGGGAAAAACTAAAATCAATCTTGCGAACAGCGAGCTCGAACGGGCTCTCCGGCGCCTGTGTCGAAAGGGTGCTTGTGACCATTGACGGGGCGAATATCGCGAACTCCCCACTCACCTAGGCCAGTTTCTGAGGCCTCGGCACCGCACTCGTTAATGAGGGGTATGTGAAGCGCTTGCGCGTCGGTCTTGTGCGCTGAAGCATTAAATAGGAGGGTCTTCGGCAAATGCGGTGCGCCAAATGCGGGACGGAGAACGCCGGCGACATGAGGTTCTGTAATCAGTGCGCGACGCCGTTCAACAGACCTTGTCCAAAATGCGCATATGAGAACGCGCCTGAGGCGAAGTTCTGCGGGCACTGTGCCGCGCCCTTGCAGGCGGATAATTTAGAACCGCAAAGGCCCTTGGTACGTTCGAGCGTAGCGACTCGCGAGACAAAGCCGAGACGTGCCGGAATCGCGCTGGTTCTCTCATTGCTATTTCCCGGATGGGGCCAGATCTACAATGGACAGTTCTGGAAGGCAGTTGCGATTTGGGGTGCGTCGCTCCTCGCTTCCGCATGCGCGATCGTCCTTGGAGTCCCCGCAACCTATCCAGGACTCGTTGCGCTGTCGTTCGCGCCAGTCGTTTTCTACGTGCTCGTCGCTATCGATGCCGTCGTCTGCGCGAGGCGGTTGCGTGCGGAACCAGGCCAATTCACAGCGAATCGATGGTACGCATATCTGGGATTAGCCGTTATCGTGTACGGACTCAGCGTGTCCGAGGCTCTAGTATCGCGGCGCTTCGTCTTTCAAGCCTACAAGATACCATCGGGCGCAATGGAATCCACGCTGCTCATCGGCGACC
>JBGPMT010000060.1:0-12454 GCA_041487135.1 Binataceae bacterium (SeqCode)
ATCAATCCCAAGCGTCTCGAGGAGATCGAGAACCGCACGCGCAACGGCGGCGGTGAGGTCGTCAACCTGATGAAGACCTCATCGTACTATGCGGCCGGCGCGGCGGCCTACAAGATGGTCGACGCGTTCATCCACGACCGCAAGGCGATTCTGCCGTGCGCGGCCTATCTCGAGGGCGAGTACGGAGTGCGCGGGCTCTACGCCGGAGTGCCGGTGGTGATCGGCGCGGGCGGCGTCGAGCGGATAATCGAACTCGAGCTGACGCCGGCCGAGAAGGAGGCGTTCCAGAAATCGGTCGCGCACGTGCGCGAACTGGTCGAAGCGATGGATCGCGCGCTGGCCGGCTGAGGCCGCAAGCAGGGACAAGATGAACATCCACGAGTTCCAGGCCAAGCAGGTGCTCGCCCGCTTCGGCGTGCCGGTCCCCAAGGGACAGGTCGCGTCGACCCCGGAGGAGGCCGCGGCGGCATTCACCGCGTTGGGTCAGCCCAAAGCGGTGGTCAAGGCGCAGATTCATGCCGGCGGGCGCGGCAAGGCGGGCGGCGTCAAGCTGGTGGCGAGCGCCAACGAGGCGCGCGAGTTCGCCGCGAAGATTCTCGGCAAGCCGCTGGTGACTCATCAGACGGGTCCGCAGGGCAGGGTGGTGCGGCGGGTTTACGTCGAGGAGGCGAGCCAGATCGCGCGCGAGCTCTATCTCGGGATGGTGGTCGATCGCAAGGCGGCCGCGGTTTCGATCATCGTCAGCAGCGAAGGCGGGATGGAGATCGAAGAGGTCGCGGCGAAGACGCCCGAGAAGGTAATCAGCGAGCCGATCGATCCGTTGATCGGGCTGTGCGCCTTCCAGGCCCGCAAGGCCGCCTTCGCGCTGGGACTCAAGGACAAGCAGGTCAGCCAGTTCGCCGCCCTGGCCGGCGCGCTCTACAACGCTTTCCTGGCGACCGATGCGTCGCTGATCGAAATAAATCCATTGGTCGTGACCGCCGGCGGGCAGGTGATCTGTCTGGATGCGAAGATGTCGTTCGACGACAACGGCCTCTTCCGCCATCCCGAGATCCGCGAGCTGCGCGATCCCAACGAGGAGGACCCGGCCGAGATCGAGGCCTCGAAGTACGACCTCAACTACGTCCACCTGGACGGCAATATTGGCTGCATGGTGAACGGCGCGGGGCTGGCGATGGCCACGATGGACATCGTGCAGCAGGCCGGCGCGGCGCCGGCGAATTTCCTTGACGTCGGCGGCGGCGCCAACGCCGAGAAGGTCGCGGCGGCCTTCCGGATCCTGCTCTCCGACGATCGCGTGAAGGCGGTGCTGATCAATATCTTCGGCGGCATCATGCACTGCGACGTGCTGGCCGAAGGCGTGGTCGAGGCCGCCCGCCAGGTCAAGCTCAATCTCCCGCTGGTGGTGCGGATGGAAGGCACCAACGTCGAGCGCGGCAAGCAGATCCTGAAGGACTCGGGCATCAAGGTGATTACCGGCAGCGACATGGCCGACGCGGCGCGCCGCGTGGTTGAGGCGATAGGCGGGCGGGGCGCAAATCGATGAGTATCCTGGTCGACAAGAACACCCGGGTTCTGACCCAGGGAATCACCGGCGCGACCGGCCAGTTCCATACCCGCGCAGGCCGCGAGTACGGCACCCAGATGGTCGCCGGGGTGGTGCCCGGCAAGGGCGGCACCGACTTCGAGGGCATCCCGATCTTCGACACGGTCGAGGCGGCGCGGCGCACGACCGGCTGCAACGCGACGGTCATCTATGTGCCGCCGCCGTTTGCCGCCGACGCGATGCTCGAGGCGATCGCGGCCGGAATCGAACTCGTCATCTGCATCACCGAGGGCGTCCCGGTGCTCGACATGGTGCGCATCAAGCATTATCTCGGCGGCAGCCATAGCCGGCTCATCGGCCCCAACTGTCCCGGCGTGATTACGCCCGGGCAATGCAAGATCGGAATCATGCCCGGGTACATCCACAAGCCCGGCCATGTCGGCGTGGTGTCGCGTTCGGGGACCCTGACCTACGAGGCGGTCCATCAGCTCACCCAGCTCGGCATCGGACAATCGACCTGCGTCGGGATCGGCGGCGATCCGATCGTCGGCACCAGCCATATCGAGGCGCTCGAACTCTTCAACCAGGATCCGGAGACGCACGCGGTCATCCTGATCGGCGAGATCGGCGGCACGGCCGAGGAAGAGGCCGCGGCATATATCAAGCAAAACTTTAAGAAACCGGTGGTCGCCTTCATCGCCGGTCAGACCGCGCCCAAGGGGCGGCGGATGGGCCATGCCGGGGCGATCATCGCCGGCGGGCATGGCGGCGCGGCCGACAAGATAGCGGCGCTCAAAGCCGCCGGGATTACGGTCGCGATGAGCCCGGCCGAGCTGGGCTCGACGATGAAGCGCTTGCTCGACAAGGCGGCTTAGATGGCGACCGAAAGAACTCTCGCGATCGTCAAGCCCGACGCCGTCCGGCGCGGCTTCGTCGGCGACATCCTGAAGCAGATCCAGGCCGCGGGTCTCGCGGTGCGGGGGCTCAGGATGATACGCCTGGCGGCGCCGCAGGCCGAGTCCTTCTACGAAGTCCACCGGCCGCGGCCGTTCTACGCCTCGCTCTGCGCCTATATGTCGTCGGGACCAGTGGTCGTGGCGGTGCTGGAGGGGGAGGGCGCGATCGCGCGCTGGCGGGACCTGATGGGTGCGACCGATCCGGCCAAAGCGGCGGCGGGCACGATGCGCAAGCAATTCGGGATCGACGTCGAGCAGAACGCGGTACATGGCTCGGACGCGCCGGAGACGGCGGCCCGCGAAATTCCGTTCTTCTTCAGCGCTTTGGAAATCGTCTGAAGCGGGAATGGGTGTACGCGCGGCTGGCTTTCATCGGCGCTCTGTTCCAAGGGCACGAAGTCGCCGATTGGATCAATCTCGACGCGATCAAGCTGCTGACCCATCACACCAGCGCCGTAATCGCGGCGGTGGTGCTGTTCTGGTTCGTCGGTTTCGTGGTGCAGCGCCTGCTGCCCGAGGGACTGATTCGGCGCTGCGTGCTTTTGCTCGACGAATTCGTCCTGCTCTGCCTGTTCGTCTATTTCGCGTATGAACTGATTACCTACCTGTGAGGGCCTGCGGGCGGCTCGTTCGTAGCCCGTGATTTTCGATTACAATGGAATCCCGTGACTTCAAGCGCCGAACATCCGACGCCGAGCGGCCGTAACGCCGAGCGGCGCGAGCTTCGCGACCTCGCGCTCGAGGATCTCGAAGAAATCGTGATCGCCGCCGGCGAGCGCAAATTTCGCGCCCGGCAGATCATGGCATGGCTGTGGGCGCGCGGGGCCGAATCGTTCGACGCGATGGGCGACGTGCCGGCCGCGCTGCGCCTTCGGCTCGCATCGCAATTCTCGCTCGCCACGCCGCGCACCAGCGCCGTCCGCTCCGCCGATGGCACCTGCAAGCTGCTGGTTGCGCTGGCCGACAGCGAGGCGATCGAGAGCGTGATTATTCCCGCCGGACGGCGGCTCACGCTCTGCCTGTCGAGCCAGGCCGGATGCGCGATGGGTTGCGAGTTCTGCGCGACCGCCCGGATGGGACTCCATCGTAACCTCACCGCGGCCGAGATGGCCGGGCAGGTAATCGCGGCGCGCCGCGAACTCGCGCCGGAGGCGCGGCCTACGAATTTCGTCTTCATGGGGATGGGCGAGCCGCTGGCGAACTACCCGCAGCTCGCGCGCACGCTGCACATCATGACGGCGCCGTGGGCGCTTGGCATCTCGCCGCGGCGCATCACGGTCTCGACGGTCGGCCTGATTCCCGGGATGGAGCGGCTGCTGGCGGAATTCCAGGTGAACCTGGCGGTTTCGCTGCACGCCACCACCGATGAGACGCGCAGCCGGATCGTGCCGGTCAACCGGCGCTTTCCGCTCGGCGACCTGCTGGAGGCCTGCCGGCGCCTACCGATCGCGCGCCGCAACCGCATCACGTTCGAGTACGTGATGCTGGAGGGAGTGAACGACTCGCCGGCCGACGCGCATCGATTGGTCAAGCTGCTGCGGCCGATGCGCGCCAAGGTGAATCTGCTGTTCTTCAACCCGTTTCCCGGGACGCCGTTTCGGCCCAGCCCGCGCCCGCGGGTCGAGGACTTTCTTGAGGTTCTGCGGCAGGGTAACTTGACCGCAACCGTGCGCGAGAGCCGCGGCCGCGATATCGCCGCCGCCTGCGGGCAGCTCTACGCCGAACGCACCGGCGTCGTGAACCGGGGCGCCTCCCGGCGCGATACAGTATCGCCGGCGGAGATCGCGTAGCGCGGCGGACGGGCGGTCGAGGGGTTCGCGATAACGATGAAGAGACTAGGCGTAATCGGCGGGAGCGGCTTCTACCAGATGAAGGGGCTCGAGCGCGTCGAGCAAATCGAACTCGAGACGCCGTTCGGCCGCCCCTCGGATCCCTACTTCCGGGGCCGGCTCGGCGAGATCGAGGTGGTCTTCCTCGCCCGCCACGGCCGCGGCCATCGCCTGCTTCCGAGCGAAATCAACTACCGCGCGAATCTCTACGGGCTCAAGCAACTCGGCGTCGAGTACCTGGTCTCGATCAGCTCGGCCGGCAGCATGCGCGAAGACCTGGCGCCGGGCGACCTGATGGTGCCCGACCAGTTCATCGACCGCACCTTTCGGCGCCCGTCGAGCTTCTTCGGCAACGGCATCGTCGGGCACGTCTCGCTGGCCGATCCGGTGTGCGGACCGCTAAGCCATGAGCTGGCCGCCGCCGCGCGCACGACCGGCGCCAAGGTCAAGGAGGGCGGGACCTATTTCTGTATCGAGGGGCCGCAGTTCTCGAGCCGCGCCGAGTCGCACCTGTTCCGCGCCTGGGGCGTCGACGTTATCAGCATGACGGCGATGCAGGAGGCGCGATTGGCGCGCGAGGCCGAGATCTGTTTCGCGACCCTGGTGCTGGTGACCGACTACGATTGCTGGCATCAAAGCGTCGCGGCGGTCGATATCGCGGAGATTCTGCGCGTGATGAAGCTCAACGTCGAGATGGCGCAGAATGCGATCGTGAGCCTGGCGGGCAAGCTCGGGTCGCTCGACCGCGACTGTCCGTGCCCGCGCGCGCTGGAGGGCGCGATCATCACCGATCCGGCCGTGATTCCGCCCAAAACCGCCGCCGATCTCGATCTGATCGTCGGCAAATATCTCAAGCGCCGCTGATGCGCAACGCAGAGAGGAAGGAACGTAAAAGATGAGCATCGTGGTGGTCGGCAGCATCGGTTACGACACGGTTGAGACCCAGGGCGGCCGGGTCGACGAGGCGCTGGGCGGATCGGCGAGCTTCTTTTCGGTGGCGGCGCGGTTTTTCTCGCCGGTCAGCATGGTCGCGGTGGTCGGCAAGGACTTCCGCGACGAACATCTGAAATTCTTCGCCGAGCGAAACGTCGACATGCGCGGACTCGTGCAGCGCGACGGCGAGACCTTCCGCTGGCACGGGCGCTATCACGAGGACATGAACCAGCGCGACACGCTGCACCTCGCGCTCAACGTGTTCGCCGATTTCATGCCCGAGCTGCTGCCCGACCAGTGCCGCGCCGACTTCCTGTTCCTGGCCAACATCTCGCCGCAGCTCCAGCAGCGCGTGCTCTCGCAGATGAAGAACCCCAAGGTGGTCGCCGCCGACACCATGGATCACTGGATTAACAACGAGCGCGCCGCGCTGCTCAAGATGCTGCCGCGGGTCGATATCCTGACGCTCAACGACCAGGAGGCGCGGCTGCTCGCGCAGGAGCACAACCTGGTCAGGGCCGGACGCGCAATCCTCAAGATGGGACCCGACACCGTGCTGGTCAAGCGCGGCGAGTACGGCGTCCTGCAGTTCAGCCAGGATTCGATGTTCGCGGTGCCGGCCTACCCGCTCGAAGAGGTGATCGATCCGACCGGCGCGGGCGACAGCTTCGCCGGCGGCTTCATGGGCTACATCGCGCGCAGCGGCAAGGTCACCGAGTCGGTGCTCAGAACCGCGGTCGTCTATGGCAGCGTGATGGGCTCGTTCGTGGTCGAGCGCTTTTCGCTCGATCGGCTGGCCGATCTGACCTGGGAGGAGATCGACGCCCGCTATCGCGCCTTCATTGAACTGACCGACTCGCACCACACGCGATGGATCTCTCAGTAGTGATTCCGCTCTTCAACGAGCGGGACAACCTGGGCCCGCTCCATCGGGAACTCGGCGTGGTGCTGGGCGCCCTGGGACGCTCCTACGAGCTGCTGTTCATCGACGACGGCAGCACCGACGGGAGTATCGAGGAGCTGCGCCGGCTGAAGGCGGCCGATTCCCACGTCCGTGTGATCCGCCTGGCGCGCAATTCCGGACAGACCGCGGCCCTGGCCTGCGGCTTTCAGCACGCGGCGGGCGACTACGTGGTCGCGATCGATGGCGACGGCGAGAATGATCCCGCCGACATTCCGCGGCTTTTGGCCAAGCTCGACGACGGCTACGACCTCGTGAGCGGCTGGCGCATCGCGCGCTGGCGGGATTCGCGCCTGACGCGGCGCTGGCCCTCGATTATCGCCAATCGGCTGATCTCGCGTTTCACCGGCGTCCAACTGCATGACTACGGATGCACGCTCAAGGCCTACCGCGGCGCGCTTGCGCGCCAGTTGATGCTGTACGGCGAGATGCATCGCTTCGTGCCGGCGATCGCGGCCGAACTGGGCGCCCAGATCGCCGAGGTCGAGGTCGGGTTCAGGCCGCGGCAATGGGGCCGCTCGAAGTATGGCGCCGGCCGAATCCTGCGCACCTTCCTCGATCTGATCACGGTGCGCTTCCTGTCCGGTTATTCGACGCGGCCGATCCAGGTCTTCGGCACGATCGGGATCGCGCTGGCGATGCTCGGCGCGCTGTGGACCGGCGTGCTGGTGTTCGAAAAAGTGATCCTGGGCCATCCGCTGGCCGCGCGCCCGGCCCTGCTGCTGGCGGTGCTGCTGCTGGTGGTGGGCGTGCAGTTCGTCAGCCTTGGGCTTTTGGGCGAGATGCTGACGCGCACCTACCATGAAGCGCAGCACAAGCCCATCTACGTGATCAAGGAAGAATTCTAGGAGTTCAGGAAGTTACCCGGATGAACATCGCGGTTGTCGGAACGGGCTACGTCGGACTGGTGAGCGGCACTTGCTTTGCCGAGAGCGGTAACGAGGTGATCTGCGTCGATATCGACGCGAATCGAATCGCGCAGCTCGAGGCGGGGAAGATTCCGATCTACGAGCCCGGCCTGGAGGAGCTGGTGCGGCGCAATGTCGCCGAAGGCCGCCTGCATTTTACCACCGACCTTCCGGGCGCGGTGCGCCAATCGCTGGTCTCGTTCATCGCGGTCGGCACGCCGATGAGCGCCAACGGCGCGGCCGATCTAAACGGCGTCATGGCGGCGGCCGAGGCGGTGCTGAAGGCGACCGACGGTTATCACGTGCTGGCGGTCAAGAGCACGGTGCCGGTCGGGACCAACGACAAGCTGCGCGCGCTCGCCGCGCGCCTCGCTATCGACCGGGTGGAAATCTGCTCGTGCCCGGAGTTCCTCAAAGAGGGCTCGGCGATCGAGGACTTCATGCGGCCCGACCGCGTGATTATCGGCAGCATCAGCGAGCGCTCGACCGCGGTCCTGCGCGAGCTGCACACGAGCTTCGTGCGCACCGACAATCCGATTCTGGTGATGCATCCGCGTTCGGCGGAGCTGGCGAAGTACGCCTGCAACGCGATGCTCGCGCTGCGCATCTCGTTCATCAACGACATGGCCAACCTGTGCGAGGCGGTGGGGGCGGAAATCAACGAGGTGCGCCGCGCGCTGGGCTCCGACCGCCGCATCGGCTCGCAGTTCCTGTTTCCAGGCGTCGGTTACGGCGGGTCGTGTTTCCCCAAGGACGTGCAGGCCCTGGTTCATACCGGCGCCGAGCATCGGCTGGACTTCGGCCTGCTGCGCGCCGCCGAAGAGGTCAACGATCGCCAGAAGCATCTGCTGGCGACGCGCGTCAAGCAGCATTTCGGCGACAACCTGGCCGGACGGACCTTTGCGGTCTGGGGGCTCGCGTTCAAGCCGCGCACCGACGACATGCGCGAGGCGCCGTCGATTGTCGTGATCGAGGAGCTGCTCAAAGCCGGGGCGCGCGTCCAGGCGCACGACCCCGAGGCGCTGGAGAACGCGCGCAAGTTGTTCGGCGACCGTGTAAGCTATCATCGGATCAACTATGAGGCGCTCAAAGGGGCCGACGCGCTGCTGATCCTGACCGAGTGGAACGAGTTCCGCCATCCCAATTTCCAGCGCATCCGCACGGAATTGAAACAGGCCGTGATCTTCGACGGACGCAACCTCTATGATCCGGCGCTTATGAAGGCGCTCGAATTCCACTACTTCTCGATCGGCCGCCCGGCGGTATAGGGGTCGCGATGCGTATCCTGGTGACCGGCGGCGCGGGCTTCATCGGCTCGCATACGGTCGACGCGCTGGTCGGCGAGGGCCACGACCTCGCGGTGCTCGACGATCTCTCCTCGGGCCGGCGCGAGCAGGTCAACCCGGCGGCGCGATTCTTTAAGGCCGATCTCCGCGACGCCGGCGCCGTCAACGAAATTGTCGGCCGCGAGCGGCCCGAAACGATCTATCATCTGGCGGCGCAGATGGACGTGCGCCGCTCGGTCGCCGATCCGTCCTTCGACGCCTCGGTCAATCTGGTCGGATTTCTGAATCTGATCGAGGCCGGCCGGCGTGCCGGCCTGCGCCGCGTCATCTTCTCCTCGACCGGCGGCGCGATCTACGGCGAACAGGAGGCTTTTCCCTGCGACGAGGACCATGCGCTCCGCCCGGTGAGTCCCTACGGCGTGGCCAAGCTCGCCACCGAAAAGTACCTGTTTTTCTACCAGGTCGAGTACGGCCTTGAATATCTCGCGCTGCGCTACGCCAACGTCTACGGGCCGCGCCAGGATCCGCATGGCGAGGCGGGCGTGGTGGCGATTTTCTGCGGGCGGATGCTGGAGGGGAAGCCGGTCACGATTTTCGGCGACGGCGAGCAGACGCGCGACTATATTTTTGTCGGCGATATCGTGCGCGCGAATCTGGCCGCCCTGCGGTCCAACGCCACGGGCGCGTTCAATATCGGCACCGGGGTCGAAACCAACGTCAACCGGTTGTACCAGGAGCTGGCGGCCGCGGCCGGTATCGATCAGCAGCCCGTCCATGCGCCCCGGCGCGCGGGCGAGCAGCGCCGCTCGGTAATCTCGCCGGCGCGCGCGGCCGAGCATCTGAACTGGCGGCCGGAGGTCTCGCTCGCCGACGGGTTGCGCGCGACCTTCGGGTTCTTCAAAGACCGCGCGGCCGCCGGCAGTTGAGGCGGTATGACGGACCCGCGGCTGATTCGCAACTTCTCGATTATCGCCCACATCGATCATGGCAAGTCGACGCTTGCCGATCGGCTCCTGGAGCGCACCGGTGCGCTCAGCAAGCGCGAGCTGAAAGAGCAGTTCCTGGATTCGATGGACCTCGAGCGCGAGCGCGGAATCACGATTAAGGCGCGCTCGGTGCGGATCAACTATGCGGCCCACGACGGCAAGACTTACGTCCTGAATCTTATCGACACTCCCGGTCACGTCGATTTCGCCTACGAGGTCTCGCGCAGCCTGACGGCCTGCGAGGGCGCCCTGCTGGTGGTCGACGCAAGCCAGGGAGTCGAGGCGCAGACCCTGGCCAACGTCTACCTGGCGCTCGACCATGGCCTCGAGATCGTGCCGGTGATCAACAAGATCGATCTGCCGAGCGCCGATATCGACGGCACCCGCCGCCAGATCGAGGAACTGATCGGGCTCGATGCTAGCAACGCGATCCTGACCAGCGCCAAGGAGGGGATCGGAATCGACGAGGTGCTGGAAGCGATCGTCAGCCGGATGCCGCCGCCGCGCGCGGAGCCGATCGACTCGGCGCGGGCGCTGATTTTCGACAGTTGGTACGACCCGTACGAAGGCGTAATCGGCCTGGCGCGAGTGTTCGACGGCGAGTTCCGGCTCGGAATGAAGGTCCGGCTGATGGCGACCGGCAAGGACGGCGAGGTGATGCGGCTGGGCCATTTCACGCCCCATGAGCAGGCCGCCGAATCGCTGGGGCCGGGCGAGGTCGGTTTTATCGTCGCGGGCATCAGGACGGTCGCCGACATGCGGGTCGGCGATACCATCACCGACGCGGAGCATCCGGCCGCCCAGCCGCTGGCGGGCTTCAAGGAACTGAAGCCGATGGTGTTCGCGGGTCTCTATCCCTCGGAGGCCAATCAGTACGGCGCGCTGCGCGATGCGATCGAGAAGCTCAGGCTCAACGACGCGAGTCTGGTCTTCGAGCCGGAGACCTCGCAGGCCCTGGGTTTCGGTTTTCGTGCGGGATTCCTAGGCCTGCTGCACATGGAGATCGCGCAGGAGCGCCTCGAGCGCGAGTTCGGGCTCAACCTGGTGGTGACCGCGCCGACCGTCGCCTACCGGGTCATCACCGCGGCGGGCGAGACCCTGACGGTCGACAATCCGTCGCGGCTCCCCGATGAATCGGTGACCGCAACCATCGAAGAGCCGTTCATCCTGGCCTCGATTCACCTGCCGGACGAGTTCGTCGGCGCGATCATGAGGTTGTGCGAGGAGCGCCGCGGCGTGCGGCGCGATCTCAAGTACGTCGGCACCAACCGCGTGATACTGCACTACGAGCTGCCGCTGGCCGAGGTGGTGTTCGATTTTTATGACCGCCTGAAATCCGTGAGCCGCGGCTACGCGTCGCTCGACTATGAGTTTCTGGACTTCCGCACGGGTCCTCTGGTTAAATTGGACGTTCTTATAAACGGCGAAGCGGTGGACGCACTTTCGATAATCGTGCATCGGGACAGGGCGTACGAACGCGGCCGCTCGCTGTGCGAAAGGATGCGCGAGGTCATCCCGCGCCAGATGTTCGAGGTGGCGATCCAGGCATCGATCGGCAGCAAGATCATCGCGCGTGAAACCGTCAAGGCGCTGCGCAAGAACGTCACCGCCAAATGCTACGGCGGCGACGTCACGCGCAAGCGCAAGCTGCTCGAAAAACAGAAGGAAGGCAAGAAACGGATGAAGCAGGTCGGCCGGGTGGAACTGCCGCAGGAGGCGTTTCTGGCGCTCCTCAAGGTAGAGAAATAGGTATGGGCGGGTCCGAACCGGTACGCAGCTTCTCCAAGGCGCCGGCGCCGCGCAATGCCGGCGCCGTACCGGTAAGCGGCCAGCTCCGCAAATCGGCGCTGCGCGAGTACGGCGAGGCGTTCGGAATCGCGATCCTGCTCGCGCTCATCATCCGCACCTTCCTGGTCCAGGCCTACAAGATTCCCTCGGGCTCGATGGAGCCGACGCTGCTGATCGGCGACCATCTGCTGGTCGACAAGCTCGCCTACGGCATCAGGATACCCGACTCGCTGTTCGGCCTGAGGCCGCTTCCCGGCGCCATCCCGTACGGGCATTATGTGTTCGAGTTCAGCCCCGTCCATCGGGGTGACGTGGTGGTCTTCGTCTTCCCGCTCGATCACAGCAAGGACTTCATCAAGCGCGTGATCGGTGTCGTCGGCGACGTGGTGGCGGTCAAGAGCGGAAAGGTTTACCTCAATGGCGCCGAGATGCCCGATCCGCACGGCCATTATGATCTGCCGGTGCAAGATCGGACGCGGGTTTCATCACGCGACAACTTCGGTCCGGTGACGGTGCCCAAGGGCAAGCTCTTCATGATGGGCGACAATCGCGACCACAGCTACGACAGCCGCTTCTGGGGATTCGTCGACATCGATGCGGTTGAGGGAAAGGCGCTGATGATCTATTGGTCATGGGACAGCGACGGCAATTCGCCGTTGCCGGTGCGATGGCGCCGGTTCGGAATGGTGATTCACTAGGAGAGGTGGGCGCGTGACCGAGGAAGGCGGCAGAACCGGAGCATTGCTCGAACAGCTCGGGACGCGCTTCGAACTGGTGCTCGAGGCGGTCTCGGGATTCGGCGGGCGCCTGGACAGCCTGCGCGAAGAGCTGCGCGGCCAGTTCACCGAGATCGGCCGGCAGATCCGGTTTATCTCCGAGCAGATTGCAATCAACCGCGCCAACCTCGCGGGCGTCAAGCAGGACCTGTCGGCGGAGATCGGCCGGCTCGGAGAGGAGCTGGGCAAGACCCGGATCGAATTCGGCGCACGCATGACGTCGGTGGAAGCGCGGCTGCGGCAGGAAATAGGCTCCGCCCAGGAAGCTCTCAAGGCCGAGGGCGCCGCGATCCGCGAGCGGCTCGTGCGGGAACTTTCTGCGAGCGCCGCGAAGCTCTAATCGGGATTGAGCGATTCGGGCGCGGCGGTCGCGAAGATGGTCGAGAGCTAATTGAAGCGAGCCAACAAGGCACTAGTGGCGCTGGACAAGAAATTCGATCGCTTCGACGACCGGATAACGATTCAAACCCGCGACCAGGAGGAGC
>JBGPMT010000061.1:0-12230 GCA_041487135.1 Binataceae bacterium (SeqCode)
CCGCGCGCACGCGCCGGTTCCCGAGATGATCGATATCGTCGATCTGGCCGTTGCCGTTCTTGAGCTCGAGCAAGTAGCGCACGACTTCCAGGATGTCCTCGCGCCGCAGCGTCCCCTGCTCGAGCGGCACGTCGATCTTGAGCTTGTGATTGAGCTTGAGCCGTCCGACCTTGGAGAGATCGTAGCGCTCGGGATTGAAGAACAGGTCGTTGAAGAACTTGGTGGCGGTCTCCGCGGTCGGCGGATCGCCGGGCCGCAGCCGCTTGTAGATCTCCAGCATCGCGATCGCGCCGGAGTCCTGCGGGCTGCCCGGATCCTTGTTGAGCCGCCGTATCTCCTCGTCCATCCGGTCCTGCGCGATCGTGAGCCGCAGCGGCCCGCCGCCGGGCTGGTCCTCGGTCCACAGCACCTCGAGCTTCTTGACCCCGCGCGCGCGGAGCTTCTCCAGGCTCTCCTCGGTCAGTTCCTCGTTGACCTGCACCAGCACCTCGCCGGTCTGGGTGTCGATCACGTTATGCGCCGCGACCCGGCCGACCACTTCGTCCAGACCGACCGGCACCTCGGTCATCCGCGCCTGCTCCATCGCCCGCACGATCGCCTTGTTGAAGCGCCGTCCCTCGCGCGCGATAAGCTCGCCGGTTTTCGGGTCGCGCACGTCGCGGCTCACGCGCGTGCCGAGCAGATGGGCGGGACGGAGTTCTTTGGCCAGCTGCTTGGCGTCAAGCAGGATCACGTCCTTGGAATAAAAATAGTTGAGCAGGTCCTCGGTGGTCATCCCGAGCGCGCGCAGCAGCACCGTGGCCGGGAACTTGCGCCGCCGGTCGATGCGCACGTAGAGCGCGTCGCGCGGATCGAATTCGAAATCGATCCAGCTGCCGCGATAGGGAATCACCCGCGCCGAGTACAAAAGCTTGCCGGTCGAATGGGTCTTGCCCTTGTCATGCTCGAAGAACACGCCGGGCGAGCGATGGAGCTGCGAGACGATGACGCGCTCGGTGCCGTTCACCATGAAGGTCCCGTTCGGCGTCATCAGCGGCACTTCGCCAAAGTAGACCTCCTGCTCCTTGACGTTCTTGATCGAGCGCCGCCCGCCCTCGACGTCCCAGATCACGAGCTGAATCTTCACCTTCAGCGGCGCCGCGTAGGTCATGCCGCGCTGATGGCATTCGTCGACGTCGTACTTGGGCTCGCCGAGCTCATAACTCACGAACTCGAGCGAGGCGGTTTCATTGAAATCCTTGATCGGAAAGACCGACTTGAAGACCGCCTGGAGGCCCGAATCGCGGCGCTCCTCGAGCGCGACGCCGACCTGCAGGAATTCCTCGTAGGAGCGCTTCTGGATCTCGATCAGATTGGGGATGTCGATAATCTTGCGGATCTTCCCGAATGAACGGCGAAGCCTGAGATTACTCGTCACCTGTGCCTGTTGAGCCATCTTTACCTCTTCCGGCGCTCGTCACGCGCGAGACGCGCCATAAAACCGCAAACCGCCGGAGTGTTGTGTGGCGCGCCGCCCGGCCCCCGCCCCTTTCGCCTCGGACTCCTCCCCACCGCCACAAAAGCAGTCCGGGTCCACGCGGACGCCCGTCCGTATGAACCCGCAAATTTGCGAGCCGCAACCAGCCACGATCGCACGGCTCGTATTATTTCAGCTCGACCGTGCCGCCCGCCTCTTCGAGCTTCTTCTTGATGCCCTCGGCCTCGGCCTTGGCGAGCCCTTCCTTGATCGCTTTGGGGGCGCTGTCGACCAGGTCCTTGGCCTCCTTGAGTCCCAGCCCGGTCAGCTCGCGGACGACCTTGATCACCTGGATCTTCTTGTCGCCCGAGCCGGTGAGCACGACCGAGAACTCGTCTTGCTCGACTGGCGCCGCCGCCGCGCCGCCGCCGGCCGCGGGCGCCGCGGCCATCGCTATCGGCGCCGCCGCCGAGACGCCGAGCTCCTGTTCGAGTTCCTTTACCAGGGCCGCCGCCTCCATCAGGCTCAGGTTTTTCAGATAATCCTTCACCTGATCGCGGTTCAATTGTGCCTCTGCCATCTTGCTCTATCTCCTTGCATCCCGCTCGGGCCGCGCCGGCCAGCGCGCCGAGACCAATAAATTCTTTCGCGTCCGTTCCTATGCTCCGGCCTCGGCTGGCGCGGCCTCGGCTGGCGCGGCCTCGGCCGGCGCGGCGTCGGCGCCGCGCTGCTTGCCGATCGCGTCGATCAGCCGCGCCACTGCCGACCCGGGTTCGCTCAGGAGCCGCACCAGGCCCGTCGCCGGCGCCTGCAGCAGCCCGAGGAGCTGCGCTATCACCACTTCGAGCGGCGGCAGCGTGGCAAGCGCCCGCAGCTCCTCGGCCGAGAGCGGCGTGCCGCCGAGCACGCCGCCACGCAGCTTGAATTTGTCGCCGAGTTCGCGTAGCGCCGCGACGGTCTTGGCCATCGTCACCGGATCGCCGTAGCAGAAAATGATCACGACCGGGCCGCCGAGCTGCTGCTCGAGCGCCGCGTACGGCGTCGCCTTGATCGCCCGCCTGACCAGGGTGTTCTTGGCCACCCGCAGCTCGCCGTCGACCGCCCGCACCCGCCGGCGCAGATCGGTTGATTCGACCGCGCTCAGCCCGCGGTACTCCGACACCAGCGCCATCGTGGCCCGCGCGAAGCGGCCCGCGAGATCATCGACGATAGTAGTTTTTTCCGCCTTCTTCATGGCTTCAAATGACTCTTCAGGTGCGCCCCGCGCCTACGCGGCCGCGGCCACCGTCCGTACCGCACCTGGATCGATCTTGACCCCAGGACTCATGGTCGAGGAAATCGCGATACTCCTTATATAGTTGCCCTTGGCGCTGGCGGGCCGCGCGCGCGCGATCGCGGTCAGCAGCGCATTGGCGTTCTCCGAGAGCTTTTCCTCGCCGAAGCTGAGTTTGCCGATCGGCGCGTGCACCACGCCCGCCTTGTCGACCCGGTAGTCGACCTTGCCCGCCTTGACCTCGGCCACCGCCTTGGCGACGTCGAAGGTCACCGTGCCGACCTTCGGATTCGGCATCAGGCCGCGCGGCCCGAGAATCTTACCGAGCCGTCCGACCTGGCCCATCATGTCAGGCGTCGCGATCACGCGGTCGAAGCCGAGCCAGTTCTCTTCCTGAATTTTCTTGATCAGATCGTCACTGCCGACGAAGTCCGCGCCCGCCTCGCGCGCCTCCTTCTCCTTCTCGCCCTTGGCCAGCACCAGCACGCGCGGCACCTTGCCGGTGCCGTTGGGCAGCACGACAGTGCCGCGGACGTTCTGATCGGCCTGGCGCGGATCGACACTGAGCCGCACCGCCATCTCGACCGTTTCGTCGAACTTGGCGACGTGGTTGGTCGTCACCAGCTTTATCGCCTCGCTCAGGGGATAGTGCACCGAGCGATCGATATGCTTGGCCGCCTCGCGATATTTCTTGCCCGCCATCGTGATGCCCCTCTCTCGCCGCTACTCGGCGACCTCGATTCCCATCGAGCGTGCGGTCCCTTCGACGCTTTTCATCGCTGCCGCGAGATCCTTGGCCGTCAGATCCTTGAGCTTGGTCTTCGCGATCTCCTCAACCTGGCGGCGCGTGACCTTGCCGACCTTGTTCTTGTTGGGCGCGGGCGAGCCCTTTTCGAGCCCCGCCGCCTTCAGCAACAGGTTCGCGGCCGGCGGGCTCTTGGTGATGAAGGTAAACGAGCGGTCGCCATAGACCGTCACGATCACCGGCACCACCAGCCCCTGCAGGTTCTGGGTCTGCGCGTTGAAGGCCTTGCAGAACTCCATGATATTGACGCCGCGCTGGCCAAGCGCCGGGCCGACCGGCGGCGACGGGTTGGCCGCCCCGCCCGGAATCTGGAGCTTAATCTGTCCGACGACTTTCTTGGCCACTTGAGCTGCCGCCCCTGTTATTCAGACCGAGCCGTCGGCGCCGCACGCCGCGCCACCCGCAACCAGGGCTGCGGGCGGGCACCGCGGGCCCGACGGTCAATTGCGTTCTTAAGACTTTTCGACCTGCACGAAATCCAGTTCGACCGGCGTTGCGCGCCCGAAGATCGAGATCAGCACGCGCACCTTGCCTTTTTCCGGCCGCACCTCTTCCACCGTGCCATTGAAATCCTGAAACGGCCCGTCGACAACCTTCACTGCCTCGCCCACCTCGAACAGCACCTTGGGCTTGGGCCGCAGAGCTCCCTCTTCCATCTGCTGGGTGATCTCGCGGACTTCGGACTCGGGCACCTCGGGCGGCTGTGTGGCATGGCCGACGAAGCCGGTCACCTTGGGGGTATTCTTGATGAAGTGCCAGGTCTCCTCATCCAGGACCATGTTGACGAAGATGTAACCCGGGAAGAACTTGCGGCTGGTGATCTTGCGCTGGCCGCCCTTGCCCAGTTCCTGCACGCTCTCGACCGGCACCAGGACTTCGCCCATCCTGTCCTTGAGCCGCACAAATTCCGGCGATTGCAGCCGCTGCTCGAGCGCCGCCTTGGCCTTCTGCTCATAGCCGGAGTAAGTGTGCACCACGTACCAATGCTTCGCGGCCGCGGCACCGGCCGGCGCCGTGGTCACGCCTTCTTCTTTCTTGGCCTGCTCTTCCGTACCGGTTTCCATAGCGACCCAAGGTCCCTCGGCATTGCGTCGCGCCTGTCCGGGGACCGCGCAAGATCGAAACTAGCTCAGTAGTTGTCGCACCACCCTGGTCGCCGCCAAGTCGATCAGGCCGAGCCATATCGCCATCACGATCGTCAGGACCAGGACCACCACGGTCGCCTGTATCGTCTCTTTGGGCGAAGGAAAATGGACTTTAGCGAGTTCGGTCCATGCCTCCTTAACGAAGTTTACGCCCCGTTCGAGGTAATTTTTCAGTTTATTCATAAACGCACATGCAATTCAAGCGCCAAGGGAACGTGGCGGGTCAGGCAGGATTCGAACCTGCAACCCTCGGATTTGGAGTCCGATGCTCTGTCCAATTGGAGCTACTGACCCTCATTATATCCTGCCGGATACCCTGCCCGCTGACCGCCGCCATCCCGGTACCGCTCCGCCGCTCGCTCCCCTGGCCGCCGCGCGTTTATCGCCTGCGCGTTACCGGCCCGGAGAAGAGGCCGCTAGACCTTGACCTCGCGATGGACAGTATGGGAGCGGCAACTTGGGCAGAATTTCTTGATCGAGAACTTTTCAGTCTGCCGCTTCTTGTTCTTGGAGGTGGTATAGTTGCGCCGCTTGCAGCCGTCGCATGCCAACCCGATAAGATCTCTCATCGCTGATAATTCCGCCGGCGTCCCTCAGGACGCGAAATTTGCAAAGCCCACGACGGGATTCGAACCCGTGACCTCTTCCTTACCAAGGAAGTGCTCTACCGACTGAGCTACATGGGCGTCCCCGATTCTCATGATACGCGCCAAAGCAGGCCCATCGCCGCCGAGTGGAGCGGGAAACGGGACTCGAACCCGCGACCCCGAGCTTGGAAGGCTCGCGCTCTACCAACTGAGCTATTCCCGCCCAGAACCGCCGAATATATCGAAATGCCCGGCGCTTTGCGAGCAAGGCATGCCCGGCGGATTTTCCGCCACGTTTCAGCGGCCCTGGTAGACGGGTTTGCGTTTCTCGAGAAACGAGCGCGGCCCCTCTTTCGCGTCCTCGGAGCGCATCACTTCGGCGAAAACTTCATCCTCGATCCGATGCGCTTCGGCCAGCGGCAGTCCCGCCGCACGCGCGGCCGCCTGCTTGATCAGCCGGATCGCCAGCGGACCGTTGGCGGCGATCGTGGCCGCCATCTCACGCGCCTTGGCCAGCACCTGGTCCGCCGGTACCACGTGATTTATCAGCCCCATCTGAAGGGCCTCGGCGGCGCTAAAGCGCGACCCGGTCAGCATCATCTCCATCGCGCGGCAATACGGGATCTGTCGCGGCAGGCGGGCGAGCGCGCCGCGGGCCGGAGCCAGCGCCCAGCGCGCTTCCTGCAAGGCGAAGCTCGCCCCCTCGGAGGCGATTCGGATATCGGTCGCGGTCATCAGTTCGAGTGCTCCGGCGAAGCAGAAGCCGTTGATAGCGGCGATTATCGGCTTGCTCAGGGCGAACTGATGGCGCAGCATCGCCCGGTCACCGGTCGCCGGCTCGAGGAACTTGCGATCCCAGTCGTCCTCTGGCGGGCGGGCGCCGGTTCCCAGCGGAGTGAGGCGGTTGAAGTCGGCTCCGATCGAGAACGAGCGATCGCCGGCGCCGGTCAGGATCGCCACCCGCACTCGATCGTTCGCCTCGATTGCGTCCCACGCCGCCGCCAGCCGCACGATGGTCTCGGGGTCGAAGGCGTTGAGGACCCGCGGGCGATTGAAGGTTATCAGCGCCACGTCCCGGTCAATTTCCAATAGCAATGATTCCATGCTCTTCCCTCAGGTCAGTACATCGGAGGTCCGCAGCCGTTCGATCTCCGGGTCGCTCATTCCCAGCACCTCCCGGAGCACCGCGTCCGTATCGGCACCCAAAAGCGGCGCAGGACTTCTTACCTCGCACCTGGTCTCCGCCATCGTCCATGGGATTCCCGGATGAACCCGGCGGCCGACCTCGGGATGCGCGAGCTTGACCAGGAAGCCGCGCTCGCTCAGATGGGGGTCCGTGGCGATATCGCTGCTGCTCATCGACGGGAAGGCGGCCACCCCGCGACTCTGCAAACGCCGCGTGATCTCCCATCGATCGCGCACGCTGGTCCAATTCGTAATTATCCGGTCGAGTTCGTTTTCATTGCGCTTGCGCTCAGAGGCGGTCGCGAAGCGCGAGTCGCCGGCCAGTTGCGGCTGATCCATCGCCTCGCACAGCGCGCGCCATTCGCTCTCGCTTCCGACCGCGATACTGACCCACTGGCTTTCGTCGCCCTCCGCCTTGTAGCAGTCATGCGGCGCCATGATCGGATCGTGGTTCCCGGCCCGCGCCGGCTGGAGGCCGTTGAAAGCGAACTCGAAGATCGCCTCGGGCAGCGTCGCGATGGTCGCTTCCATCTGCGAAAGATCGATGAATTGTCCCTCGCCGGTGCGCGCCCGATGGAACAGCGCGGCCATCACGGCGATCGTACCGAACATCCCGGCGGTCGGATCGGCGAATGACACGCCGACCTCGCTCGGCCCCATCCCCTCGTAACCGCTGAGCGCGAAGAATCCGGCAAAGGCGGCCGCCGGGGGTCCGTAGCTGAGGAAATTCTTCCACGGCCCGCTCTGCCCGTACCCGGACATCGAAACCATTATGATGTCGGGTTTTACCGCGCGCAGAGCTTCATAGCCGAGCCCCATCCGGTCCATCGCACCGGCCGAAAAATTGTCCGCGACGAGGTCGCAATGCTTCGCCAGTTCGCGCGCGATTCGGACCCCCTCGGGAGTCGCCAGATTCAGCGTCACGCTCTTCTTGCCCTGGCTGTATTGATTGAAGTAGCCGGCACGATTCACGCCCGCCACCCCGTCGGCGAACGGCGGCACCCGCCGCGTCGGGCAGAGCCGCTTGCGCGATTCGATCCTGAGCACTTCGGCGCCCATATGCGCGAACTGAAGCGTGCAGTACGGCCCGGCCCACACCCAGGTCAGATCGAGCACCCGGAGGCCGCTAAGCGGCAAGCCGGACGGGTCGCCGGCCGGCTGCTGCGAGCCGCCCGAGAGCGCCTGAAAGCGGGATTCCGATGACGCTTTCCAGCCCGCTGCGCCGTTGCCCGCGCGATGCTCGCCCAGACGCGGCGCGGGTCCCCGCACCTGCCAGCCGCCGGCACTGCTCTTGAAGGGCGCGCCGGGAATCGAGACGGTGCCAAAGCCGGCCACTTCGATCGGCACGAAATATTGCCGGTCGCGGAGCTGATCGTTAGCGTACAGGTCCTGCATCGTGCTGACCGGCGCGACCGGAATGCGCCGGCGCTGCGCCTCGAGAAAGAGGTCGCGGACCTTCCATTGCCTGACCCAGTCGCTCATCAGGGCGTAGAGCGCCTCGCTGTGGAGGCTGCGTTCGCGGCCGGTCGCGAAGATCTCCTCGTGGGCCCACTCCGGGTTGCCCATCAGCTCGACCATCCGGCCCCACTGCTCCTCTTCGATACAGAGGATCATGATGTACCCGTCGGCACATTCCATGATCGTCCACGGCGCGACGGCCCGCCGGCCCAGGCGCGACGCAAGCTGGCCGGCATACGAATAGTAAGTGAAACTCAGCTCGAGCATCGCGGCGATGCATTCCTGGCCCGAGACTTCGAGATGCTCGCCGCGGCCCGTGCGTAGCCGGCTCCAGAAAGCGGCCAGCGTGGCGAAGCAGACATGCAGCCCGGCCTGGAAGTCGGCCTGCGATCCGAAAATCTTGAGCGGCGGCAGCTCGGGATAGGTCGATGAGCCGGGGCTCAGGAACGCCCATCCTCCCGCGTTGACCACATTGAGTTCGTAGCCCTTCCAGTCGCGGTAGGGACCGCGGTCGCCGAATGGCGAGATCGCCCCCGTCACGAGCCGGGGGAAATCCGCGCGCAGCCGCTCACGATCGAGCCCGGCCGCGCGCCGCTCCGGGACCGGCAGGTTGTGGATCAGAATGTCGGCGTCGCCGAGCAGCCGTGAGAGGGCGGCGCGCCCGGCGGCGTCGTCGAGATCGAGCATGAGGCCGGGCTTGCCGCCGTTCAGATAGATGAAGAGGCCGCTCTTTTCGGGATCGGGATGATGCCCGGGGAAGGGACCGCGGCGCCGGGTGATATCGCCCTGCGGCGGTTCGACCTTGATCACCGCTGCGCCGAGATCGGCCATCACCTTGGCGGCAAACGCCGCCGAAACCCCCTCGCCGCATTCAACTACGCGCAGGCCTTCGAGCGGCGGCGGCCCGGCTGAATGATCGGATGCAGAGGCCACTGGATCGTGGTTCAGAGAGGCGCGCCGGCGGACGCTCACCGCCGGCGCGCTCCGAACCTCATGGGATTACTTGCGCCGGTTGAAATGCGGGATGACCTCTTTGGCGAACAGGCGCAGGCTGTTGCGCGCCTTGTCCAGCGACAATCCCGGCGGCGACATGTTGTAGACCAGATCGGTGAAGGCGCCTTGCGCGTTCAGATCCTCGATCAGTTTGATCAGGTCGTCGGGCGTGCCGAGGAACAGCGGCAGTCCGAAGAAGGAGACCGGATGGCCCTTGCGCAGTTCGCCGATCGGCTTGAGGTCGGCGATCTTTTCATCGCCGGGCAGCGTCTGGTTCTCGCTGATCCACTTGCCGTAGCGGCTCAGCAGGTAATGGATCGCCGGCTCGGCGTCGTCCCAGGCCTGCTTCACGGTCTCCGCGCAGTAGCCGAAGCGGAGCTGGGCGATCTTGAAGTCCTCCATCCGCCGCCCGTGGCGCTTGCAGGCCTCGGCGAAGAGCTGGATTTGGCGCGGATCGCCCGCGGAGGCCAGATGGTAGCCCTCGCGCGCGACCCGATCGATCGCCATCCGTCCCCGCCCCGCCACCCAGATCGGGAACGGCTTCTGCACCGGACGGGGAGCGATCGTGATCGGTTCGGGAATCTTGTAATGCTGCCCGCTGTAGGTGACGTTCTCCGAATCGAGCAGCTTGCGCACGATCGCGGCGCCCTCTTCCATGCGGGTATGCTTTTTGGCGCCATCGACGCCGTAGGCGGTGAACTCCTCCTTGCGGTAACCCTGGCCGAAGCCGAGATCGAGCCGTCCGCCCGAAAGCGCGTCGACCCACGCCGCCTGCTCGGCGGTCGCGATCGGATTATGCAGCGGCATCAGCGCGATATACGAGCCGAGCCGGATGTGCGAGGTGCGGGCGGCCAGCGCGGCGCAGAAGGTCAGCGGCGCGCAGCAGTAGCCGTCGCGGGCGAAATGATGCTCCGGCACCCAGATTTCATCGTAACCGAGTTGCTCGACCTCGGCCGCGAGATCGAGCTCGGCCCGGTAATGTTTGCTGTAGTCGAGCCCCGGCTGGTCGAACTGACTCCCCTCGAACAACACTCCGAATCTCATTGCCTGTCTCCCTTCGATTATGCGGCGACGCGCCTGGCGCGCGCGTCGGTCCCGATTCACTGCTTAGCGATAGTCGCGGCAAAAGCCAACCGGATTGATCCGCACCCAGGCGGCGCGGCACCTCGCGTAACCCAAAATCTTCGGCCTGGGTGAGATGCGGTGATGGTGGAGAGGGGAGGATTCGAACCTCCGAAGGCATAAGCCGTCAGATTTACAGTCTGATCCCTTTGGCCACTCGGGAACCTCTCCACTACGGCCTTGGACCGGGCAAAGCCGATGGCCGGAATCGAACCGGCAACCTACTGATTACAAGTCAGTTGCTCTTCCGCTTGAGCTACATCGGCAGGATGCTAATAACAGCTAGTATTCCGCCGATTTTCCGAAGTCAAGGCAGGGTCCGGCCGGCGCGGTTTTGACCATTCAGATGGACCGCGACGGCGGATTTTGACTGGCGCGCGAATTCTGGCTATCTTCTGGCCAGATGCGCTATGAGATCGTCCTGGCCCCGGAGGCAGCAAAGGCTTACCGGGCCCTGCCGGCCTTTCGGCGCGCCGCGGTGCGGGACACTCTCGAACGGCACTTGCGCCACCAGCCGACCCGGGTGAGCAGGAGCCGGATCAAGCGACTGCGTGGCTTGAGTCAGCCCCAGTACCGGCTTCGGGTTGGAGAGGTGAGAGTTTTCTATGACGTCACGGCCAAAACCGTCGAGATCCTCGCGATCGTTACGAAAGCCCAGGCCGCGCGCTGGCTCGCCGAGCACGGAGCGCCCGATGCGCCAGGTGGCGCTGGCTGAAGTCAAGGACGACCTGTCGCGATTCCTGCGCCTCGCCGAGTCCGAGGAGATCGTGATCACGCGCCACGGAAAGCCGGCCGGCGTACTGATCGGCTTCGAAAGCGAGGAGGACTGGTTCGATTATCGTCTGGAGCACCATCCCGAGTTTCTGCAGCGGGTGGCCCAGGCGCGCGACGCCTTGAGGACCGGACAAGGCGTTCGCCTGGAAGACGTGGAGCCGTGACGAGCTCTTTTAATACTCTCCGGCGCTCGCGGGGGATGCCCGGCGAGCCGCGGGCCCGCCGCTTGTGATACAATCGAAGCGCTGGGCGGTTGCGAATCCTGCGGCTGCCCGCGCCGCAATCCCGTTCCATCCGGGACGGGTTCCGCAAAACCATCGCGACGCCGGCGGAGGCCCTACGATGCTCCTCGCGTTCGGACGCAAATTGCGATGGCTGACGTCGACGATAATCGTGATGGCGCTGGTGTCGGCGCTGTTCCTCGCGTTCGACATCGTGCACTCTGAATCATCGAAAAACGCCGTCCAGAGCTGGCAGAAGATCCTCGAAGCGCTGGGTACGATGGCGGTCGCGATGCTCTACCTGTGGCGCGAATACCTGCAGGACGAGGCGGCCGCGGCCGGCGCGCAGCATCCCGCCGCCCAGCCGGCGGCGCCCCAGATTGTTCAGAACATCTATCCACCCTCCGCCTCACCGGCGGTAGGCCGCGAGCCGGACCCGCGCGAGATCGAGGAGGCGGTGCGAAAGATCGTCGAGGATGCCGGCCAGATCGAAACCGGTGTGGTCAAGGCGCGCCGGATGGTGATTACGGATGAGCAGGGGCGCGAGCGAATCTTCCTCGGGATCGGCGCTGGGGGCGCCCCGGCGATCGGAATCCGCGACGAACGCGGAGTGATCAGGGCAACGCTGAGCCTGCTCGAAAATGGGCAGGCGACGCTGCAACTGCTCGACGGCGAGCAACGCGGCCGCGCCAGCCTCGCGGTGCGGCGCGATGGCTTCGGCGAGCTCGCGCTGCTCGATCGGGCGGGCGCAATCCGGGCCGCGCTGGGCTCGGCGGGCGACGACGCGATCTCCTACCTCGGGCTCCGTGCCGACTACACCTACGCGCTGGTGCTGGAGGGCAGGCAGGTCTCGCAGAGCCTCTGGAACGAAGAGGCCCGGCTGGAATGGTCGGACCCGATTCACCCCTCCGGCAAGTGAGGCGGCCACAATTCCCCGGGCGGCGCTTGACTCGGAGCGCTGCGTTATCGAACAGTCGCTCGCGATGCTTCAGTCATGGAGGTTAGCGATGAGTCATCGGCAGTTGCGAGCCGGCTCGATTGCGCTCTGCGTGGCGCTTTGCGCCGTCGCGGCCGCGGGTCCGCTCGCGTTCGGCGCCCCGATCGACGTGACGGATTGCACCACCCTCAAGACCCCCGGGACTTACCAACTCGTTCACAGCATCGCCGCCGCCGCCGCGGGCGACTGTATCGTGATTAAGGCCAGCAACGTC
>JBGPMT010000062.1:0-12200 GCA_041487135.1 Binataceae bacterium (SeqCode)
ATCGAATTCGGCGCACGCATGACGTCGGTGGAAGCGCGGCTGCGGCAGGAAATAGGCTCCGCCCAGGAAGCTCTCAAGGGCGAGGGCGCCGCGATTCGAGAGCGCCTGGTCCGGGAACTCTCCGCCAGCGCCGCGAAGCTCAAATCGGGATTGAGCGACTCGGGCGCGGCGGTCGCGAAGAAGGTCGAGAGCGAATTGAAGCGAGCCAACAAGGCACTAGTGGCGCTGGACAAGAAATTCGATCGCTTCGACGACCGGATAACGATTCAAACCCGCGACCAGGAGGAGCGCGTCCGCAAGATCGAGCGCCGCAGCCGCGGATAATCGACGCGCGCGGCGCGCGGTTGAAGCGCGAGAGAGACTCCGGCTTGACCAGCGGCCGGCCGCGCGGTACAAAAAAGTATAGCCTTTAACTCGTCACTGAGAGGACGGGAAGGTGCTACAGATGAAAGTTCGTGAATTATTGCCCGGTCGCGTACGCGCGCCGGGTATTTTTTTGCGTGCGCGAACGATCTTGCAATGCGGGAGAGCAGCCCGGGCGGAGCAGGGAACGCCACGATGAGCGCGAATGCGCCGCTGGCGATGGACGCGGCCGGGATCGGCCGCGCGATCAAGCGAATCGCCCACGAGATCGCCGAGCGCAACGGCGACGTCACCAATCTCGTGCTGATAGGAATCGTCCGCCGCGGCGTGCGGCTAGCCGAGCGCTTGGCGCGGCTCCTGCAGGCCGATAATGGAATCGCGATTCCGGTCGGCACGCTCGATATCTCCTCGTATCGCGACGACGGCCGCGGCGTCAGCCCGGGACCACAGTTGCTGGGGCGCGACATCCCGTTTTCTCTCGACGGCCGCAAGGTCGTGCTGGTCGACGACGTGCTCTATACCGGGCGCACCGTCCGTGCCGCGCTCGACGCGATCACCGACCTTGGCCGTCCCGAGTCCGTGCAGCTCGCGGTGCTGGTCGATCGTGGCGAGCGCGAGTTGCCGATCCGCGCCGATTTTGTCGGCAAGAACGTCCAGGCACCGGTTGGCCAACGGGTTTACGTCAGGCTCGACGAGGTCGACGGGGTGGACGCGGTGGTGATGGGCGAGGCAAGGCAGCAGGCAGGGTAGTCCGATGCGATCGCTCCCCAAATGCGACCTGGTCTCGATCGACGACCTGACGCTGGCCGAAATCGAGCGGATCTTCGTCCTGGCCGACGAATTTGCCGCGGCCCTCGAGCGCGGCGACAAGCTCACGGCCGCCAACGGCCTGATCATGGCGACGCTGTTCTACGAGCCCTCCACGCGCACGCGCTTGAGCTTCGAGTCCGCGATGCATCGGCTGGGCGGCTCGGTCATCAGCTCCGCCGACATGCACGCCAGCTCGGCCGCCAAGGGCGAAAGCCTCGCCGATACCGTGCGGGTTGTGGGCTCGTACGCCGATCTGATCGTCGTGCGTCATCCGCGCGATGGCGCGGCCCGCGTGGCCGCCGAATATGCTCCGTGCCCGGTCTTCAACGCCGGTGACGGCAGCCGTGAGCATCCCAGCCAGACGCTTTGCGATCTCTACATTCTGCGCAAGCGCAAGGGACGGCTCAAAGGCTTGACGGTCGCGATCTGCGGCGACCTCAAGTTCGGCCGCACGGTACATTCGCTGATCTACGCGCTGGCCCGGTTCGGAGCGAATATCGTCACCGTCCCGCAGGCCGGCATGGAAGTTCCCGACTATGTGCTGGAACGAATCGCGGTGGAGCGAAACTACCGCTTTTCGACCGTCTCGATGGGCGAGCTTTCCTCGCTGGCCGGCGACGGCCGTCTCGACGCGCTTTACCTGACGCCGAAAGCCCCCCATCAGATGGCGCTTTTCACTTCCGACCTGCCGCTCACCAATTTGCCCAGCGGCAAGGCGCCGGCCGCGTTTGACGCGTTCTACGTGACGCGCCTGCAACGCGAGCGGCTGCCTGACCAGAACGCCGGTCCCGAGAGCTACGTGCATTTCGACGCCCGCGCGCTTAAGGGCAGCCGCTCCCAAGGCGCGGTGGTGATGCATCCGTTGCCGCGCACCGACGAGCTCGCCTACGAGCTCGATAGCGATCCGCGCGCCGCCTACTTCGAACAGGCCGCGGCCGGCGTGCCGGTGCGGATGGCCCTGATCGGGTGGCTGCTCGAGCAGGCCGCCCGCGGCGACGCGCGCCCGCTGCTGGCGCCGGCCGCGCCGCGCTTTCGGCCGCAGCCCGCGCTTAGATGCGCCAATCCGAACTGCGTCACGCGCCACGAGAGCGCCTACCTCGCGCCGCGCTTCACGCTGTCGCGCAGCACCGATCGGTCGCGGCTGATGCTGCGCTGCGATTTTTGCGAGCGCGAGCTGGGCGCCGAGTTCGTTGGGCACGTTCGCACGCGGCGCTTCTACCGTTTCGATGAACATTTGCGCAGCTACGTTCGCCAGTGGATCGAGGAGAAATCACTGGCGGTGTTCGAAAGCGTCAAGCAGGCGGAAGAGAGCGGTTACGAGCCGTACCGCCGCGGACCGCAACGCGAGATCATGAACGCGGCTGAAATCGGGCGGGCACTGGACGAGCTCGCCGGCCAGGTGATCGCCGATCTGCCCGACCCCGCCAGCCTGATCATCGCGGGAATCGTGAGCCATGGAGCGCTGATCGCCTTGCGTCTGCGGGACCTGGTCGAGGCGCGCACCACGGTTCGCCCGCCGTGCCTCGCGCTCGACGTCTATAACCTCAGCGAACCGGTCAGGTTGATGGACGGCGACGATGAGATCGACGTAACCGGCCGCACCGTTATCCTGGTCGATGACGTGATCAACACCGGATGGACCGTGCAGCGTGCGATGGCGATACTGTGGCAACGCGGCCGGCCGGCCGCGGTCAAGCTCGCGGTGCTCATCGATCGCGGCCATCGCGCAATCCCGATCCGTCCCAACTATGTGGGCAAGAATATTCCCACCGCGCGGAGCGAACGGGTTCAGGTCCGGCTCGACCCTCATCCGGAAAACGGCCAGCACAAATCGACCGAGCGGGTCGTAATCTACTCGATAGTGGAATCGATGAAGGAACCGGCTGCCGCGCAATGAATTCGATGTTGATCAGGGGCGGCCGCGTAATCGATCCGGCAGAGCGCCGCGACGGCAATTTCGATGTGCTCGTGATTGATGGACTGATCCAGGAGGTCGCGCCCTCCGGCGGGTACAGCAAGGTCGCCGATGCGCAATTGGTCGACGCAACCGGTAAATGGGTGCTGCCCGGATTGATCGACCCGCACGTCCATCTGCGCGACCCCGGCTTTCCGAAAAAGGAAACCATCGAGAGCGGCCTCCGTGCGGCGGCGGCCGGAGGGTTCACCACCGTGGCGGCGATGGCGAACACCTCGCCGGTCAACGACTCGCCCCAGATTACGCGCTACATGCTTGAAGCCGCGCGCCGGGTCGGCGGGGCGCGGCTCGTGCCGGTGTCTGCGGTTACGCGGGGACTCGAGGGGTGCGAGCTCGTGGATTACGCGGCGATGGCGGCGGCAGGTGCGCGGCTTTTCTCCGATGATGGGTTGCCGGTGGACGACGAGCATCTCCTGCTCAAGGCCTATGATCAAATCAACCGTCTCGGATTCGCGATCTCACTCCACGAGGAGGAGCGCGAATTGTCCCGCGGCGGTGCAATCAACCACGGCGAAATTGCGCGCGAGTTGGGCCTGCGCGGAATCCCGGGCAGCGCCGAGTCGCGGCGCGTCGGCCGTGATCTCGCCCTGGCGATCGGCAACGGCGCGGCGGTTCATGTCGCGCACGTGTCAACCGCGGAATCGTTGCAGTTGATCCGCGCAGCCCGCAAGCGCGGCGCCAACGTGACCTGCGAAGTAACGCCGCATCATTTCAGCCTCGACGAGAGCGCCGTGTTGCGATGCGGTACGGACGCGAAGATGAGTCCGCCGCTGCGCGGACATGAGGATGTCGAGGCGCTCGAGGCGGCGCTGTCCGACTCGACCGTAGACATGATCGCGACCGACCACGCGCCGCACGATCCTGACTCCAAGCAACCGGCCATACTGGCCGGATGTTTCCCGTTCCATTCGAACCACAGCCGTACGCTCAACACGGAACAGGCCGACGCGATGACCCGCACCCCCAACGGCGTGATCGGCCTCGAAACGGCGCTCGGCCTTACGCTGCGCCTGGTCCATCGATCGATCATCACCCCGGCCCGGATGGTTGAGCTGATGGCGCTCAATCCCGCCCGACTGCTCAGACTCAACGCCGGAAAGTTGACTTCGGGCGCCCCGGCGGACCTGACGATCGTCGACCCCGAATTGCCCTGGACGGTTGACCCTGCGGAAATGCTGTCGAAAAGCCGCAACACCCCGTTCGCCGGGATGAAGCTCAAGGGCAGGGCCACAATGACGATCGTCGGTGGCGAGATCGTCTACCGGGCGAAGGACGGAGCAGTGGCGCGATGAGCGCGCGGCGCGACGCCTACCTGGTTCTTGCCGACGGGACCATCTACCGGGGGCGGGCTTTCGGCGCGATCGGCGAGAGCCTGGGCGAGGTGGTCTTCAATACCGCCATGACCGGCTACCAGGAGGTGCTAACGGATCCTTCCTACAAGGGACAGATCGTCTGCATGACCTATCCCGAGATCGGCAACGTCGGGATCAACCCCGAGGATGCCGAGTCGGCGCGAGTCTGCGTCGAAGGTTTCGTGGTCAAGGAGTACTGGCCCCGGCCGTCGAACTGGCGCTCAAGCATGTCGCTGGGTGAATACCTGGAGCGCGCCGGCGTGGTCGGAATCGAGGGAATCGACACGCGCGCGCTGGTCCGCCGCATCCGGACCCACGGCGCGCAGCAGGCGATTATCTCAAGCCGCGATCTCGACCCAGAAAGCCTGGCCGCCAGGGCCAAGGCCGCGCCCGGTCTTGAGGGCCAGGACCTGGTCAGGGAAGTCACCTGCACCGAGCCCTACGGGTGGGAGTGGGGCGATTGGGAGCTGGGGCGCGGATTTCGGCGTGCGGGCGGGGAGCATCGCGACGCGCCGCTCGTAGTCGCGGTCGATTATGGCATCAAGCGCAACATTCTGCGCCGGCTCGTCGCGACCGGGTTCCGGCTCAAGGTGATGCCCGCGTTCGCCACCGCCGCGGAGATCCTGGCGCTCGAGCCCGACGGGGTCTTCCTCTCCAATGGCCCGGCCGATCCCGCGGCCGTTCCCTATGCGCGTGCAACCGTTGCGGGGCTGATCGGCAAGAAGCCGATCTTCGGCATCTGCCTCGGCCATCAGATCCTCGGGCTCGCACTGGGCGGCAAAACCTACAAGCTCGGCTTTGGCCATCACGGCACCAATCATCCGGTCAAGGATCTGCGCACCAACCGGGTCGAGATCACCTCGCAGAACCACGGCTTCGCGGTCGACGCCGAGTCCGTGAAGGGGCGCGCCGAACTATCGCATCTGAATCTCAATGATCAGACCGTCGAAGGATTGCGCGGCGTGGGCGTGCCCTTCTTCTCGGTGCAATATCATCCCGAAGCCTCGCCGGGGCCGCATGATGCAAGTTATCTGTTCGCGCGGTTCCGCCGCCTGGTCGAAGCTTTCCCGCGCTACGGCGCCGAGGCGCTGGAACGCGTCGCGACCGAGGAGAAATTCGCGGATTGACACGCCGGACGTAATCGCCAGGTTGAAATCGGAAGATTAAGTGCCGCTTCGTCGCGATCTCAAGTCGGTCTTGCTGATTGGCTCGGGCCCGATCGTCATCGGCCAGGCCTGCGAGTTCGACTATTCGGGGACCCAGGCGCTCAAGGCGCTGCGCGAGGAGGGCCTGCGCCTAATCCTGGTGAATTCCAACCCGGCGACCATCATGACCGACCCGGAGATGGCCGACCGGACCTATATCGAGCCGATGACGGTCGAATCGATCACGAAAATCATCGAGCGCGAGCGCCCCGACGCGCTGCTGCCGACGGTGGGCGGCCAGACCGCACTAAATTTGGCGATCGAGCTGGCCGAGTCGGGGGTGCTCGAACGCTACGGCGTGAAGCTGATCGGCGCGGGACTGGAGGCGATCAAGAAAGCCGAGGACCGCGATCTGTTCAAGCGCGCGATGATCAAAATCGGGCTGGAGGTGCCGGCGTCGTCGATCGCGCATACGCGCGCGGAGGCCATCGAGATTCGCGATCGCCTCGGCCTGCCGCTGATTATCCGGCCCTCGCGCACTCTCGGCGGCACGGGAGGGTCGATCGCGCGCGACGCCGCGGAGTTTGAGGCCAAAGTCGCATGGGGGCTCGCCGCCTCGCCCAGCCACGAGGTGCTGATCGAGCAATCGGTCGAGGGCTGGAAGGAATTCGAGCTCGAAGTGATGCGCGACAGCGCCGACAACGTCGTCATCATCTGCTCGATCGAGAACCTCGATCCGATGGGCGTGCATACCGGCGACTCGATTACCGTGGCCCCCGCGCAAACTCTCACCGACAAGGAATACCAGTTGATGCGCGACGCGGCGCTCCGGATCATCCGCGAGATCGGCGTCGACACGGGCGGTTCCAATATCCAGTTCGCGATCGAACCCGGGAGCGGACGGATGGTCGTGATCGAGATGAATCCGCGCGTCTCGCGCAGCTCGGCGCTGGCCTCGAAGGCGACCGGGTTCCCGATCGCCAAGATCGCGGCGCGCCTGGCGGTGGGCTATCGGCTGGACGAAATTCCCAACGACATCACCAAAATGACGCCGGCCTGCTTCGAGCCGACCATCGACTACGTGGTGACCAAGATCCCGCGCTTCGCTTTCGAGAAGTTTCCCGGCGCCGCCGACGAACTCGGTCCGCAAATGAAATCGGTCGGCGAAGTGATGGCGATCGGGCGCACCTTCAAGGAATCCCTGCACAAGGCGCTGCGATCGCTCGAAATCGGGTCTTACGGGCTCGAGAGCCGGATCGCAGGGCTCGCGCCGGACGCAGCGCGCGCCGAGCTGCGCCGCCGCCTGGCGATCCCGAGCAGCCAGCGAGTCTATGATCTCGCTGACGCCATCAGGGCCGGGATCGCAACCACGGAAATCCACCAACTGACGCGAATCGATCCCTGGTTTATCGATACCTTCGCCGAACTCATCGAGACCGAGCGGCGAATCGCGCGTGAGGCGCTGAGCCCGGAACTGCTGCGCGAGGCGAAAGCGATGGGCTTCTCCGATCGCCGGATCGGCGAGCTGAACGGCGCCGGCGAGGAGGCCGTCGCGCGCGAACGCCGCGCCCATCGAATCGTTCCGGTCTTCAAGGCGGTCGATACCTGCGGCGCGGAATTCCAGGCCTTCACCCCCTACCTCTACTCAACCTACGAAGGTGAAGACGAGGCGCCGCCTGACGACCGGCGCAAGGTGATGATCCTCGGGAGCGGCCCGAACCGGATAGGGCAGGGCATCGAGTTCGACTACTGCTGCGTGCATGCGAGCCTGGCGCTCAAGCAGGCCGGCTTCGAGACCATCATGGTCAACTGTAATCCGGAGACGGTTTCGACCGACTATGATATTTCCGACCGCCTCTACTTCGAGCCGTTGACCTTCGAGGACGTGATCACGATCGCCGAGCGCGAGCAGCCGATGGGTGTGATCGTGCAGTTCGGCGGCCAGACGCCGCTGAAGCTCGCGGTGGCGCTCGAGCGCGCGGGGGTGCCATTGCTCGGCACGCCTTCCGACGCGATCGATCGCGCCGAAGATCGGGAGCGGTTCAACGACCTGGTCGTAAAACTCGGCTTGCGGCAGCCTCGCGGCGTCCTGGCCCGCGGCTTCGACGAGGCGATCGCCGGCGCCGCGCTGGTCGGCTACCCGGTCCTGATTCGTCCGTCCTACGTACTGGGCGGGCGCGCGATGGAACTGGTCTCCAGCGAGGAGGGCCTGCGGCGCTACCTGCGCGAGGCGCTGCGCGCTTCCGAGGAACATCCACTGCTGATCGACAGTTATCTGGAAGGCGCCATCGAGGTCGACGTTGACGCGATAGCCGACGGCGCCAAGGTCGTGATCGGTGGCATCATGGAACACGTCGAACATGCCGGAATCCATTCGGGCGACAGCGCCTGCGTGCTGCCGCCGCGGACGCTCAGCCCCGCAATCCAGCAGGCGCTCAGGGAGCAGACGCGGCTTTTGGCCCGCGAACTGGGCGTCGTCGGCCTAATCAATGTCCAATACGCGATCCATCGCGGCGAGGTCTATATTCTCGAGGTCAACCCGCGCGCCTCACGCACCATCCCGTTCGTCAGCAAGGCGATCGGCGTGCCGCTCGCCAAGCTCGCGGCGCTGGTGATGGCGGGGCGCACGCTGGATGAACTCGGCTTTACCGCCGAGCGCGTACCGGCGCATATAGCGGTCAAGGAATCGGTCTTCCCGTTCGCCCGCTTCGCGGGAGTCGACACGGTGCTCGGGCCCGAGATGCGCTCGACGGGCGAGGTGATGGGGATCGATTATTCGTTCCCGATGGCGTTTGCTAAGGCCGAGCTGGCGGCGGGGACCGACCTTCCGGCGGCGGGGACGGTATTCATCAGCGTCCGCGACGGCGACAAGGCGGCGCTCGAACCGATTGCGCGCGGACTGGCCGGTATCGGCTTCGATCTGATCGCGACTTCCGGCACGGCGCGGCGGCTCGAGAGCCTTGGAATTGCCTGCCGGGTGGTCAACAAGGTCGAGCAGGGGAGCCCGCATATCGTCGACCTGATGCGGGCGGGCGGCGTGGCGATGGTCATCAACACGCCCGACCGATTCGGTGAAAAAGACTCCTTCTCGCTGCGGCGCACGGCGCTCGAGCTGCGTCTGCCGTACTTCACCACCATTGCCGCGGCCGGGGCCGCGGTCGAGGCGATCGCGGCGCTGCGCAAGAGCAGTCCCGGCGTTCGCGCCTTGCAGGACTACTACGGCACTTGACCGCTAATCGACGCCGCGCGCCTTCGGCCCGAACTGGCCTTGGGGCGTCCTTGGGGCCCGCCGTCACCGGCGGCCGCTTGAGGCCGGCGGCGCGGGGTCCGGAAACTCCCGTCAGCACACTTTCCGGTATCGGCCCGAAGCGTGCGGCGGCCCTCGCCGAACGCGGCATCACAACGATTCTCGACCTGCTGCTGAATCTCCCGATCCGCTACCAGGACTGGCGCAAGCGCGTTCCGCTCTCGCAGCTTCAGCCCGGCACGACCGCCGTCATCGAAGGCGAGCTCGACGAGATCAAGGAGCGCCCGATGCGCGGCTTTAGATGGCGCCGGCTCGTGACCGGATGGCTCAGTGACGAAACCGGCGCGCGGGTCCGGGTCGTGTGGTTTAACCTGCCGGCTTACATGCACGGGCGGCTGCCGATCGGCGAGCGAGTTGCGGCCTACGGAAGAATATCGAGCACCTCCGACGGCGTGCTCGAACTCGCGCATCCTGAGATCGAGCGGATTGGCGACGAATCCGCGCGCCCGGTGCGTCCCGTCTACCGGGTGCCGGACGAGATACCGCAGCGACTCTATTCCGCCCTGGTCGCCCGCTCGCTCGAAGAGTTCGGCGCGAGTCTCGCCGGCGCACTGCCCGAATCGCTGCTCGCCTCGGCCGGCGTCCCGCCGCTTTTCCGAGTGCTCCGCGACCTTCACGCTCCGGCGGCGGATACCGATATAGAAAAGCTGAACAACGGACGCAGCGAGGCCCATGCGGTGCTGGCCCTGGATGAGATGTTCGCCTTTCAGTTGGCAATGCTGATCGAACGTGCCCGCAAGGCGCGGCGCAGCGGTCCGGCCTTCAAGGGCGCCAGGACGCTGAGCGACGGGTTGATCGCCACGCTGCCGTTCGAGCTGACGCGTTCGCAACAAATTGCGCTCGGCGAAATCGATGCCGAGGTATCGCGCAATCGCCAGATGAACCTGATGCTGATGGGCGACGTCGGGAGCGGCAAGACGCTGGTGGCGTTCTGGGCGGCGCTGCGCGCGATCGAATCCGGCTATCAGGCCGCGATGATGGCGCCGACCGAGCTGCTGGCCGAACAGCACCATCGAAGCTTCGAGCGTCTGTGCGGGGCAATGGGTATCCGCAGCACCCTGCTGACCGGCAGAATCACGGGTGCGCAGCGCGCGGTGATTCTGCGCGGAGTGAGCCGCGGGGAAATCCCGATGCTTTTCGGCACGCACGCGTTGATCCAGGAAGGCGTGAAACCGGCGCGCCTGGGTCTCGCGATAGTCGATGAGCAGCATCGCTTCGGGGTCTTCGAACGCGCGCGCCTCAAGGCGCTCAGCCCCAACGCCCACATGCTGCTGATGACCGCGACGCCGATTCCGCGCAGCTTCGCGATGCTGCTGTTCGCCAATCTCGACCTTACGATGCTGGACGAAATGCCGCCGGGCCGAACGCCGATAGCAACCGAATTGTTCGCCGAAAGCCAGCTCGATGAGGTCGAGCGGCTGGTGCGGCGCGAGATCGAGCAGGGCCATCGCGCTTACTTCGTCGTGCCGCTTATCGAGGGCGACGAAGAGCATCTCCCGTCGATCGAAGCGATGGTGAAACGGCTGCGGCACGGAGCGCTCGGGCAGTCGCGAATCGGCGTGCTGCACGGCCGCCTGAACGCCATCGACAAGCAGAACGTGATGCGCGATTTTCGCGACGGCGCGCTCGACGTGCTGGTTTCGACCACCGTGGTCGAGGTCGGAATCGACGTCCCCGAAGCGACCGTGATCGTGATTGTGGCCGCGGAGCGTTATGGCCTCGCGCAGCTCCATCAGTTGCGCGGGCGCGTCGGCCGCGGTACGGCGGCATCGCGATGTTGCCTGGTGATTTCGCCGGGCGCCGACGCCGCGGCGCGTGCCCGTCTCGAGCTCGTGGCCAAGAGCCGCAGCGGCGAAGAGGTCGCGCGGACGGACTTGCAGATGCGCGGGCCCGGCGACCTCCTCGGATCGCGCCAATCGGGTGCGCTGCCATTGCGCTTCGCGCGCTTCATTACCGATTATTCCTTGATCGACCGGGCGCGCCGGATGGCCGAGGATTGGCTGAAACGCGATCCTCGACTAACACTTGAAGAGTCGGCCGGCTGCCGAAGCGCCTTGGCTCGATTGCTGAGTGAAGGGTTCAGCCTCGGAGACGTGGGATAGCGGAAGCTGATAACATCATAAAAGTTGTGTCGAGTGTACGAAAGTCAGCTCCCAAGCGTCCTCGCCGCGCGGTGCGCCGGGAAGTATCGGCGGGCGGACTGGTATGGCGGCGCGGACCCGGGGGCGCGGTACAGGTCGTCCTGGTGCGGCCGGCCGGACGCGACGCGTGGGTGCTGCCCAAGGGTCATCTCGAGCGCGATGAGACGGTCACCCAAGCGGCAGTGCGCGAAGTCCAGGAGGAGACCGGCGTCAAGGCGGCGGTGGCCCAACCGCTGGGCGAGACCTCCTACGTCTTTTCACAACGCGAGCGCGCGGGCCGCAAGCCCACCACGATCTTCAAGCGCGTGCATTTCTACCTGATGGAGTATCAGGGCGGCGCGCTCGCCGACCATGACGACGAAATTGCCGAAGCGCGGTGGGTCGATCTCGACGAGGCGCGGCATCTGCTCACCCACGACAACGAGCGCGAACTGCTCGCTCGCGCCCGCGCTATCCTCGCCGCATAACTGGCAAGGGCAGGCTACTCGCTGACGATTATCAGCGGCAGCCCCAAGCTCGACGCCTCCTGCGCCCGGACGGCTGCCTGCTCGCGCGTCAGGAATGCGCCCATCCGCACCCGATAGTACCGGCGGCCGCCGGTGTCGAGTTCATAAATCTGTACATCCGGGTAACGGCGGATCAGGTTCTCGCGCAATTGCTCGGCCGCTTCGGGATGGGTGAACGAACCGACCTGCACGTAATAGCGGAGCGACTCCTCCGGCATCGCGCCGTTAAGCGCCTCCAGACTGACGCGCGTAGTGCCCGGCCCCAGCATCCCGATCATGCCGGCCGCCTTGTACGACAAGTCGATTTTACGGCCCTTCTTGAAGGGACCACGATCGTTGATCAGGACCTCGACCGAGCGGCCGTTGGCGAGATTGGTCACCATCACATGGCTGCCGAGCGGAAAGGCGTTGCAGGCCGCCGTCAGCTCATTCTGGTTGTAGATCTGGCCGCTGGCGGTGTGCCGGCCGGTAAAGCCCGGCCCGTACCATGAGGCGACGCCGACCATCGCGGCCGGCGGCGGTAGCGGTGGCGGCGGGGCAGGGCGGTAAGTCGAGCAGCCGGCTGCGATGACGGCGATCAACAGAACCGCAACGCCCCTGC
>JBGPMT010000063.1:0-12180 GCA_041487135.1 Binataceae bacterium (SeqCode)
GGCGCCTTCGACCGGCTCTTCGGGGGACCGCCGCGGGAGCCGGAATCGGACATCACGCAACGGGAGATGGACCTGGCCGCGTCGGTGCAGGTGGTGACCGAGGAGATCGTACTCCGCATGGCCCGCCACGTGCACCGCGAGACGGGCATGGAGAATCTGTGTCTCGCGGGCGGCGTCGCGCTCAACTGCGTCGGCAACGGCCGCGTCCTGCGCGAGGGGATCTTCGATCAGATCTGGATTCAACCGGCGGCGGGCGACGCCGGCGGCGCCATCGGCGCAGCGCTCGCCATCTGGTATCAGTATCATGACAAGCCACGCGCCGCGCGCGAGGGCGACGCGATGCACGGTGCGTACCTCGGGCCGTCGTTCTCAGCCGACCAGGTCGAGGCGGCTCTCAGAGCAGCCGGCGCGCGCTATGAGAAACTCGGCGAGGCAGCGATGCTCTCGCGGGTGGCCGAGCTCCTCGCGGGCGAGAACGTCGTGGGATGGTTCCAGGGCCGGATGGAGTTCGGGCCGCGCGCGCTGGGTGCGCGATCGATTATCGGCGATCCGCGGAGCCCCCGGATGCAATCCGTCATGAACCTCAAGATCAAATACCGCGAATCGTTCCGCCCGTTCGCGCCCGCGGTGCTCGCCGAGCGGGTCTCGGAATGGTTCGAGCTCGACCGCCCGAGCCCCTATATGATGATCGTCGCGGCGGTGCGGCCAGAGCTGCGTCTCCCGATGAGCCCCGAGCAGGAGCGGCTCTTCGGGATCGACAAGCTCAACCTGCCGCGCTCGGCGATTCCAGCCGTCACGCACGTCGACTACTCGGCCCGCATCCAGACGATTCACGGCGAGACCAATCCGCGGTTCCATCGCCTGCTCGAGAACTTCGCGGCGCTGACCGGCTGCCCGGTGCTGGTGAACACCTCGTTCAACGTGCGCGGCGAGCCGATCGTATGCACGCCGGCCGACGCCTACCGATGCTTCATGCGCACCGAAATGGACTACCTGGTGATCGAAGATTTTCTCCTGGCGAAATCCGCTCAGCCGAAGATCGAGCGCGACGAGAGCTGGAAAAAGGAATTCGAGCTTGACTGAGAGCGGCACCGAACCCGTTTCGCGCGCGCAGCTGCGCGATTTCGGACTGATCGTCGGGGGGCTGTTCGCGGCGATCTTCGGGCTCGCGCTGCCGTTCCTCAAGCATCGCGCGATTCCGCGGTGGCCGTGGATCGCCGGACTCGTGCTGGTGGTTCCGGCGCTGGTTTTCCCGCCGGCGCTGCGCGGACCTAATTTCCTGTGGACGAAATTCGGCCTGGTGCTCGGCTGGATCAACCAGCGCATCGTGCTGACAATCATCTTCTATATTATTGTGTTGCCCACCGGCTTGATCATGCGGGCTCTGGGGCGGGACCCGATGGCGCGCGGCTTCGAGCCCGAGCGCGAGAGCTATCGCGTCCCCAGCCGCAAAGCGCCCGCGCGCTCGATGGACCGCCCATTCTGATGCCGCGCGCCCGTAGCTCAACTGGACAGAGCATCGGACTTCGGATCCGAGGGTTGGGGGTTCGAATCCCTCCGGGCGCGCCACGTTCCGACGCGGGTCTCGGGCATTTCTACCTATCTCGAACGCCTTCAGCGCGGAAGCTTCATATTTGACCGACAGATTCCGCTGTTCAGTGAGGTATCGTTTGGATTGTCAACCTCGGTCACAGTGGTGTGTTCTTCGAGGCTTTGAGTTTCCCGAGAATGCGCAGCAATCCGTCGAGAATAGTGATTGGATGCGGAGGACAGCCGGGAACAAAGAGATCGACCGGCAAAATATTTTCCGCTCCATTGAGAACTTCGGGATGCTCGCGAAACGGGCCACCGGAGATTGCGCATGCACCGACCGCGACCACAATCTTCGGATCGGGCACGGCCTCGTAGGTCTTCTGGAGTGCGAGGCTCATGTTCCGGGTAACCGGACCGGTAATCAGGAGGCCGTCCGCATGACGCGGTGACGCCACGAACTGAATGCCGAAGCGTCCCAGGTCAAACACAACAGTATTCAGGACATTAACCTCCGCTTCGCATCCGTTGCATCCGCCGGCGCTGACCTGCCGGAGCTTGAGAGATCGCCCGAGAATGCGGTGGATGTCGCCGGCAAGGCGGTGGGCGAGGTTCAGGGATTCTCCCTCTCTCAGGACCAACTCGGCTCGGTGACTCGTCGCGAGGCGGTATTGCCGGCTGAACTGAATCGCTCCTTCGGGACAAGCGTTAGAGCATTCCGGACAAAAGAGGCAGCGCCCGAGGTCGATCGCCAAAGGACCGTTGTTGGCTATCGCGTCGGTTGGGCAAGCGTCAACACAGGCTTTGCAACCGGATGGACATCGCGACTGGTCGATTATCGGCAGGCCGCGGAATCGGTCCGGTAGATTCGGCTCAGCCTCGGGAAATGGCAGCGTGCGTTTGCCTTGTCGTAGTCGAGTGATCAGTAAACTCGCCACTGGTTTACCTCACAGATCGTGACCACAGTAAGAAAGGTTGAAACTCTTGTTACAGAGCGGGAAATCCGAAATTTGCTGATCGCGCATCGCGATTGCCAAGCCCATCCAGTTGCGAAATGACGGATCGATGACCTTGTAGCGAGCAAAGCGGCCGCGGTTATCAGTAATTGCCAGGTGGGAAATCTCTCCGCGCCATCCTTCGGTCAGGGAAACGACCAGGTGAGCGGGCATCAGCGGCCCAACCGCAGTACGAACCGGCCCCTGAGGTAAGGAGGCGAGTTGCTCTCGAACGAAGACGCCGGAACGCTGGATTTCGAGCCATCGCACCCACGCGCGGGCGAAGACATCGCCCGTGTCCCACTTGGATATGGGAATCTGGGCGAATCTGAAGACGCCGCTCGGAAAGTCCTGTCGAATATCGCGTTCAACACCGCACGCGCGGGCCGCGGGGCCGACGAGCCCAAGCGCTGCGCAAGTCCGGGATGTGATCACGCCGGTGTCCTGAAAGCGGGCTTGCACCGACGGCGCGTCCCACATCAGCCGGACCGCATCCTCGACATCTTTCAATGCCGTATCGAGGTGGCGCGTGAGTTCCGCCGCGAGCTTCGTGTCCAGGTCGAATAGGACCCCGCCAGGCCGTATCATGCCGCGACCAAATCGGCTTCCACAGATTGCCGCGATCAGGTTGAGCAAGTCGCCGCGAATCCGGCCGCAATACGCGGCCGTTGGCAGATAGCCGACGTCACCGGCCAACGCTCCAAGGTCTCCGGTATGATTTGCGAGACGCTCGAGTTCGAGCGCTATTCCGCGCAGCACCTGTGCTCGGGCCGGAACCGCGGTGTTACTGAGACCTTCTACCGCCTCACAATATGCCGTCGCGTGCCCGATCGAGGTGTCCCCCGATAACGTCTCGATCTCATGTATCGTGCGTTTTCCCGGTCCGCCGACAAGCGCCGGTTCAATGCCTCGATGCTGGTAGCCAAGCGATATTTCCAGATGGAAAACACGCTCGCCGTGGCATTGGAACCGAAAATGTCCCGGTTCGATGATCCCGGCGTGCACGGGACCGACGGCGACCTCGTGGACTTCGTCTCCGCCGACCGCGAAGAAATCGGTCGCTCCAGGAAGCGGTGCTTCAGCGGCGGCGGGCGACCGATAGGGCGCGTGAAACCGGATAGGCTTCAGCCACGGATGACCTTGCGGCTCGACCTTCCACTGCTCCGCAATTTCGCGCTCGAACCAATGTGCCTGCGGGCACTCGACCGTCAGGCACGGGTATGCCTCGTCTGCCTCGGCGCTGATTGCCGAAAGGCTGCTCGTAATCGAGTCGGCAAGTACGCCGAGCAATTGGATGCGCCCATTTTCCATCGGCATGCCGAACAGGGCCGTCAGCGTGGAGCCTTCGCGCACCGCGGATATTATTTTGGCTCTGAACTCGCGCATCGGAAGGTACGGGACGCTGGTGAGCGGTATCGGTTCGCCGTTGTGGAAAGATGGCAGGGAGGTGGTCATGCCGGGCTTAGCCAAGGAGGTGTGCGGCTTCCCGAAGCACGCGCGTCAAAACCGGAGGCAGATAAATTCCCATCACGAGAACCGCGATACCGAGCAGCGCTGGAACCGCGCTTAGCGCAATGCTTCTTCCGGGCGCAGCGGCAACATGCTCGCCGGGAGTCCCCTGCGCCATCGCGAGCGCCGGCCCGGCCATCGCCGCCAGAATGACAGCCAGGATAGCGAGGTAGACAACGGCGACTAGCGTTTGACCCTGATCCAGCGCGGCTTTCAGAATCGTAAATTCGCTGAGGAACGGACCAAAAGGCGGAGAACCGGTAATTGCGAACAATCCCAATAGCCACAACACCCCGGAAACCGGCAACACGCTCAAAGCTCCCGCAACGCCCTCAGTGTTTTTGGTGCGATAAACCGCCAAGAGGTTTCCGGCCACCATGAAAAGCATCGCCTTGGTCAGCGAATGATTAATCACATGGAGCATCGCGCCAAAAACCGCCGCGCCTCCCAGGCCCACACCGACGGCGAGAATCCCCATGTGCTCGACGCTTGAGTACGCGAGCATGCGCTTGTAGTCGGTCTGGCCGGAAATAAACACGGCACCCACCGCCATCGAGAGCAGGCCAAAGATGAGCAGCAACCGGCCACTGAAATCCGCCAGACCGCCCGCGACGCAGATCTCCTGGGCCCGGAGTATGCCCAGAAACGCGCAGTTGAGCAGCGCTCCCGACAGCAGCGCCGACGCGACTGATGGCGCTTCGCTGTGGGCGTCTGGCAGCCAAGTATGAAATGGCGCGAGTCCCATCTTCGTTCCGTAACCAACCAGAAGCAGAACGAAAGCCGCTTTGAACCACGGGACATTCAGGTGACGGGCGTTCGCACGGAGGTCCTGCACCATCAGCGAAGTGGTAGAGCCATCCGGATTGGTGGCGGCGACGGCCAGGAAGAAAATTCCCAACAGCGCGAGCGCGATTCCGACCGAACAGATGAGCAGATACTTCCATGTCGCTTCCAGCGAGCGGTGATGCCGATGAAAGTAGATCAGGGGCGCGCTGGCCAGCGTTGTGGCTTCGACGGCCACCCATAGCAATGCGAGTTGCTGACTGACGGCGACCAGCGTCATCGCGGCCAGGAACAGCAGGAGACAGCCGGTAAAGCTCGCCTCGCGAGCGTTGGAGAAGAGGAAGCCCTCCTCGAAATCGCTATGCGGCTGATTCCGTTCCTCGCGAAGATAGGCGACGGCGTAAAAGCTGGCGGCCAGGAACAGAACGCTGGTCAGGGTCTCAATCACTTTTCCCAGAGCGTCTTCGGCGAGCCAACCGCCCAACGCGGGCGCGGGCTGAACAATCCAGGTCGCGAGGCTGATTGCGGTCTGCGCCAAAGCGGCGGACAGCAGGAGAATCCGCCGGAGCCGATCCGATTCGACAAAAAACGCCACGCTCCCGGCGCAAGCCGGTATTATCACGAGCAGTGTAATCATCGAAGTTGGTCGGTCAGAGCCGCCAGTTTATCCGTGTCGATATGATCGAATTCGCGACTGATATGGAATATGGCAATGCCCATTACGAAGACTCCCACAAAGACATCGAGCAAAATGCCCAGCTCAACCAGAACCGGCAGGCGCAGAGCGACGGCTGCGCCGAAGGCATAAACCCCATTTTCGAGCGCGAGGTATCCGAGCACCTGAGTTAGAGCTTTTCGCCGGCTGACTATGACGATCATGCCCACGAGGCTGGTGAAAAACGCCGCGGGCACCAGAAGTGACGAAGGGGGCTGACTCGAAAGCTGTAATCGTTGTCCCAGCCACAGGGAAAGAGCCAGGGCGGCGGCGCCGGCGATGATCGACAGGTTATAACTGATGAGCGGTTCGACCTCGCGCACCGTGTCGGCTTCGCGCATGGCCCGAAACAGCAGCCACGGCAGCACTAAACCCTTGACCACCGCGCTGCTGAGGGGAAGCAGCACGCCGGCTACGGACCATTGCCCGTCCTGCATGGAGATCGCGAGAATCCCGAGCAACATTCCCTGGATTGCGATTGCGCGAATACAGGCTGCCAGACGGCTCGAGCTGAGGAGCATGAACCCGGTGAGCACCAGGAGAACGAGAATCGAGTTAATCAACTGGCTCATGGCTTCAATGCCGCTAAAGCGCCAAGGCCAGCGCCGACAGCACGATGGCGACGAGCAGCAATTGCGGGACGCGGTACAGCCGCAATCGCGCCATCGAGGATTCGATTACGCCCGTCGCTATTCCCAGAACCAGCATGCCGATCAAGCCGACGGCTGTGTCTGTCCATCGATTGCCGGAGTGCCACGGAGCCGCCACGCCGACGATGATTGTTGCGAAGAGCCACAGCTTCAGTGCGGCGCCGTATTGAATCATCGCGAAGTCGGGACCACTGTGATCGAGCACCATAACTTCGTGAATCATAGTCAATTCCAGATGGGTGGCCGGATCGTCGACCGGAATCCGGGCGTTCTCGGCCAGGAAAACTATGATCAGCGCGGCGAGCGTCAGACTGAGCATCGGCGCGGCGCGCATCCAGGTTGCGGTCGAAACCGCCGCCAGCACTCGATTGAGTGACAGATGCCCGGTCTGCCTGGCCAGCGCCGCGAGCGCCAGAAAAAAGGCCGGCTCCGCGAACGCGGAGAACGTCACCTCACGGCTTGCGCCCATCCCCTCGAAGCTTGACCCGGTATCAAGCGCCGCCACGACCGTGAAGAAACGGCCCAGGGCCATTAGATATGCGATCAGGATGAAGTCGCCTGAGAAGGGCGAAAGCGCCGGAAACCCGCCAAATGGTATCAGCGCCAGGGCGAGGATGAGAGAGGCAAGGCCGACTGTCGGCCCCATCTGGAAAATCCACGACGTGGTATGACTATATACTGCGCCCTTGCGAATTAGCTTGTACAAGTCCCAGTAAGGCTGCAAAAGCGGCGCTCCCACACGGCCCGCCATCACGGACTTGGTGCGGGTGATTACCGCCTGCATCAGCGGAGCAAGCACCGCCGCTGAAATCAGCGGAAGCAGCGATCCCGAAATCATGATTCAGGCGATCTGCCAGAGCAGCAGTACGAGAAGAGTGACGGCGATATACAGTACATAAAGCTGCACCTTTCCTTGTTGCAGTGGCCGTAAAGAAGCCATCGCTCGGCTGATCGAGCGAAATACCGGCCGAAAGATGTAGGTCTGATAGGGATCATCGGTGTGCGTATGGAACTCCGCCCGTTGGGGAAATAGTTCTTTCAGTCCAGTGAAGACTTGATGCGTTTGCAGGAGTATCGCGAAAGTCGTCGTTAGCGGTTGCGCGAACGACGAAGCCGTGTATTGCATCCGCGGCGAAGGGTGCACGTATCCGCAGTTCCAGGTCGCGGCGGTGGACACTTGTCGCCGCGCAAGCGCCATCGCCCGGACGAGACTGAGCAGCGCGGCGACACCAATCAGCAGAGCGCCGAAATAGCCGACGCGCGCGACGGAGCCGGCGGCTTCCGCGAGGCTGCGGCCAACTGGAATCAACGGCAGTCCGGTTACGCTGACGATCAACGGACCCATCGACCGCACAACGCTGGAACCGAGCAGGCCGATCGATACGCATCCCGCCGCTAAAACAAATCCCGGCGCCAGCATCGCGAGCCCCACCTCATGCGCATGCTCGGCGTGTTCGCTTCGTGGCTGACCCAGAAACACGATGCCAAACGCCTTCGTAAAGCAGGCCACCGCCAGGCCTCCGATCAATGCGAGTCCCGAGATCGTGGCGAGCATGGGCACGCTGCTGGCAGCGTCGAGCGAAACGGCGCCCTTGAAGCTCGCCAGGTAAATCAGGAACTCGCTGATGAAACCGTTCAGCGGCGGGAGACCCGAGATAGCCGCCGCGCCGATGAGAAAGGTTGCGCCGGTGCCGGGCATGCGCCGCAGAAGACCTCCCAAGTGGTCGATCTCGCGAGTATGCGTCTGGTGTGCGACGTTACCGGCGTCGAGAAAGAGCAGGCCCTTGAACAGCGCGTGGTTCAGCACATGAAGCAGCGCGCCGGCGAAACCCACGACCGCTATGAAGGATGCGCCGACGCTCAATCCGACAATCCCCACGCCGAGGCCGAGCGCGATGATGCCGATATTCTCGACACTGTGATAGGCGAGAAGGCGTTTGAGATCGTGTTGCGCCAGCGCAAGCAGGACGCCAAAAATACCCGAGGTCAGCCCGACCACGCACAGCGCCCATCCCCACCATGCCTGCGGTGGACCGAGAAAAGTGAGAATACGAACCAGGCCGTAAATTCCAGTCTTGATCATGACCGCGGACATCACTGCGGACACGTGGCTCGGTGCGGCAGGATGCGCCTCGGGCAGCCAGACGTGGAGTGGTACAAAACCGGCCTTGCTGCCGAATCCCACCAGCGCAAGCACGAACAGGAGTCCAGCGCCTGAGGACGGGCTGAAGCGATCGAAATCCAGCGACCCACTCGCCCTGCCGAGCAGCACGAAGAGCACGAGCAGAAACGCGGTGCCGATATGGCTCGCCACAAGGTATGTCCATCCGGCTTGACGTGTACTTTCCTTTTCATCCTCGAAGGTGACCAGAAAAAACGAGGAAAGCGCCATCGTCTCCCATGCCATGAGAAACAAAATTGCGTTGTGCGCCAGCACGACCACTACCATGCTGGCGGCGAGCACATTCAGGAAGAACCACGGCGGCGCGAGCGCCTTTTTGCCGCGGTAAGCCTCGAGGTATTCCGCGCCATAGAGTGCGGCAACTGCGCATATCAGAAAGATCGGCACGAGAAAGAACGCCGAGAGCGCATCGAGCTGCAGGTACAAGCTGCCGTACGGTACATCCCACGCCATCCGTAGTGACTGCGGCGGCGCTCCCAGCGCCACCCGCATCGCGGGGACGATGCCGCACAGGGATCCCAGGATGACGCCGCCGGCGCCGAGGAACGTCGGCCAGCGTCCGCGGTTCGCGAAGATGAGCGAACCCGCCGCGCCCGCGACGAAGAAGAGCAGCGAGATCAGCAGCGCGGTCATTCAGCCGCGTCCATATGCTCACGATGCTCTCGCTGCCGCATCGCATCTTCTACCCTCTGAAATTCATCGAGAATCTCCACCGACGTTGCACTGCGGGCCAATGCGGCCTTCAGGTTTGAGTCATGGAGTGCAAAGGATAGACCCGAAAGTAGATGCAGATGCGTGCGGGCGGTGGGACTGATTAGCAGGAAGATGGCAAATACCGGTTTGCCGTCGAAGGCGCCGAAATCGATGGGATGCTCGAGAAAGCACAGCGAGATCGACGCGCGCGAACCGCTCAAGAGGATCGGTCTGCGGACGTGCGGTATGGCGATCCCTTCGCCTATCGCGGTCGAACCTATCGCCTCCCGCGCGAGCAGCAGCTGCGAGACGGATTCGCGGTTGACATTCGGCGGCAGGGCGAGCGTCTCAACTATGGCCCGCAGCACCGCCGGCTTGTCGGCGCCGTGCAATCCCCGAAAAATGCCACCGGCGCGCAGCGCGCCGGTCAGCGAGGGCGCGTGACTACCGGCCGGTTCGGAAGCTGAAAAAATTTCCGCGCGGACGTCGATTTCCCGCGAGGACGTGCGCTCAAGCAAGTCGCTCCGATGGAGCTGGTACTGATGGTTGACGCGATCGGCACGCAGAATTCCGCGTCTAATCCATTCATTCACCTTTTTTTCGGAAACCTTCAGAAGTTTCGAGACTTCCCGGATGTTCAAGTGCATGAAAACAGCTCTCCACCATGCGGCGCGCTAATCGCGAGCAGCTTCTCGCGGGGCGGCAAATGTCAAAAGAGGCTCAGCTCTTGTCCGAATTCAGCAACCGGGCCGAACTGCCGGGGAGCGTTACGGAAGCAGAGCAGTCATACGCCAAATCAAACGCCGGAGCGTGCTTGTCGCAGCTTCATGGCGGGGCCAAGGCCGACCCGAACGGCGTCAACTCCAGCAGTGTGTTTACCGCGCAGTCCACGCATTTGCAGGGTGTGCACCAAGCCAGGTGCAAGTTCACTGGCTCAACGCCGCGGGCGATACACTAACGGTGCCACAGGAGATGGCCACCGCGACGTTCATAGGCTTCTCCGTCCGCGGGGTCGTCGCCGGCGAATCGGATGTTGAGACTTCATGATAGCCATAGCAGGCCGCCGTTCTTTCTGGCGTATTCTCTCATCCAGGAGGAAAGGCCGCGCGCTCCGATGAGCCAACTGTCATCGAAGCGTGTCAGGCCGAAGGCAGCTCCGGCGAAGTTGGCGCCGCGCAGGTCGCAGGCGACGAAGCTGGCCCCACGGAGATCGGCGCCGGAGAAATCGCACTGGTTGAGGGACGCGTTCAGGAACTGCGTTTCCCGAAGATCCGCGCTCGAAAAGTCAATCCTGTTGAATTCACAGTCTCGAAACGTTTGCGCCCGCAAAAGACGCTTTTCCTGGGGCGTGAAGATCGCGTGCAGTTGGCCAGAGCAGCAGGTCGCCTCAGATTCGTGGTCCTCGCAAGTATCGTTCGACTGGGTTTTCTTCGCCATAACGGTAGTTTATTGCAGTTCGACGTATTTTGCCGTAATCTAGGGAGGGTGTCAAACATTCTTCGTAAAACTACGACAGTCTCTCTCGAACCGGCCGATCGACTCATGACTGCTCGCCAGCTCGCTGCCTACCTGAACGTCAACGAGCGCACGGTACTGAAGCTCGTGTCTGAGGGTGCGCTGCCCGGCGTCAAGATCGGAAATCAATGGCGTTTCCGCAAAGCCATGCTTGATGCGTGGCTCGACGACCAGATGCTGGGCGTAGTTCCGCAGCATGTCGAGCTCGACTATCGGAATCGCGCGCCACGCCGGATGCTCGATCTTGCGAGTTGCTTCCAATCGAGCCATATCGTCCCGGAACTGGCGGCGACCACCAAGATTGGTGTGATCGAGGAGCTCGCGGCCCTTGCCAACCGCCTCGGCTTGGTCCGGGACAAGAACTGGTTCGTTGGAGCGCTCATCGAACGCGAGAACATCATGCCCAGCGCAGTGGGCAATGGCGTCGCGTTCCTGCACACCATGAACCGTCATCCTGAGCAGGTGGTCCGCCCTTTCATGGTGCTTGGCCGCTCGCGCGACGGCGTCGATTTCGACGGACTGGACGGCAGGCCGACGCATCTCTTCTTTGTCCTTGGTCTTAAGTTTCACGAGTTACACCTCCCCTGGCTGGCCAAGCTTGCGCAGCTGTTTGCGCGGCCCGAAGCGACGGAGGCGTTGATTGCCGCGCCGGACGCCCAAGCAATCTTCGATTCCCTCTCCCGGGCGGAGCGGACCCTGTTTCCGTCCCAGAGCAGCAATTGACTGGAGATCACGTTTATTGCGGGGACGGAAAACACGGTAGCTGGCGCACGATGGTGTAATCGAAAATGCGCTCTTCCGATTGGAAGATTCCGACACCGGCGCCAAACGCCACCACCAGGCTTTCGAGCTGGTCTTGCTCGCGCTGATCGCGCGGCTCCGACGGCGCGTAGACGATATAGGATCCCGGACCCGGTGGGAGCAAATTCCCGAGGGGTGGGTTGAACCCCATCTGAGCGAGTTGGTTGCCCGCTTGCCATTCGCCATCCGGTGCCCAATAGGGGGTTTTCTTCTGTGGCGCGACGAGGGTCAGCTTCCGAAACCTAATCGGATCGGACGACGCGGTCTTGAGTTCGACTACCAGCGGCGCCGACGCCTTTAGATCATCACAGGGTCCGCCCGTTTCCTCGCCTTCTTGGTCTGGTTTATCCTCACCATGGACCGCGCGGGCGCCGATCGCACTCGCCCCGGAAGCCATCTGCACAACGGCGGGAATCATCTGCAGGGCCGCGCCGGCCGCACATCCCGCCATCGCTAACGCCAACCCGCAGCAGGTCGCTATTAAGATTTTACGATGCAAAAGGCGTGCTTCCGTTCAGGCCCGATATTATTCGGGCCTGGGAGCAGTTTCGAGCGAGGAACTCGAGATAAGTGAATGTCCTTGGGTAGCGACGGGCGCCGCGAATGATCTCCAGCGGGCGAATGGCTGCAATGCTGGTCTCTCCGATCCTCTTAGATCGCCGTGGACCGCCGCAATTGCGGCCGTGTTCGTGCATCTTTTACGCAGAAAACGGCTTGCAGTTGCCTGCTCGCTGGATGGCTCAGTCCGGAGCGAACTATTCTCCGTCAACCCGTCAACCGGTTATGTGCGCTCGCCGAGATGATCGA